>JANTGF010000074.1 GCA_024763075.1 Bacteroidales bacterium
CCTTTCCGGGTTCTTGCGTACTTTGTCAAAACGCTCCATTACCAGTTTTTGGTGTGCTTCCGGAATTTCATATATATCTTTCTCCTTCTCCTTTTTTTAAGGTGTAATTGAGCAGATTTTCAAATGCTTTGATCAGGTTCAATCATTTATCTGCTTAAAATGTTCTATAATTATCGCTTTTCTTATTTGAATATCCATAGTAATCTTTTATTAACCCAATGCTTTTATCAAAAATAAGAAACTTCTGTATTCTTTTCAAATAATGTGCTTTGTATAATAACTTTGTATACAATACCAGCGGATTATCATACATTCTCATGAACGAAGGCAGAATACTACCGGATGGAACCGGAGACTTTAAATACGAGTATTTCTTAAAAGTTGAAGCAAAGTAAATTCCAGAGTTGCATTAATTAATGATCAAAAGTCGATTCACATTTATCGATGTTATTGCTATTTGCGTCTATTACCTGATAGGATTTATCAACAATCAAATCAGCAAGGGGTTTTAATGAAATCACATTTTTATGCTCCTGTTCCAGAATTTGCAATCTGAATTCACTCATGGCCTCTTTCATACGAATAATCTGATTGATCTTTGTTTCATGGTAGGTGAGATCAATAAATATTCTCAGATCAACATCATTGGTTTTTATGGCATACAGGCCATCTATAACAAGTAAGTCTATTTTACTAAAATCTGTTATTAATTTGTCAACTTGTTCAGGAATTAAATCAACGCAAGGAATCATACATTCCTGGGCTTCCCTGAAATCACGAATGGTCCTATTAATCCTTATCCAGTCATATTCCTTAATTCCAACTTTGTCAATTCCTTTACTCCGCCTCCATTCTTCACGTAGTAATGGAGGGACCTTGTAATAATTATCTGTATGAATTACTTTAGCACGGACGTTATTCTGCTGAAGAATTTTTCCAAGTGAATGTGCCAGTTCAGATTTCCCAGAGCCTGATTCACCTGAAATTGAAACGACATATCTGTGACCTTTTTCTAGTTTTCCCAGGTCTTTAAGAACGTATTCTTTAATAGAACATGCCGCTTCTTTGTGCATGTCATTAATTAGAAGTATATCACCTAACATATTGAAATATTTTTTTAGCTGATTTTTAGAATGATTGGTTTTTTGTTTGGTAATTCGTGTATTTGGTCACAAAGATTAATTTTTATTTTCTTATTTATGGTATTCTTTCCAATAATTTCAATATTATTTTTTGAAATACTTACCTGATAAGTTATTTCCTTAAAAGTAAAATTAAAATTAAGCCTCTCCCAATGTTCTGGAAGATTTGGGCACAATCCGGGATATTCATTTGAGAGATCAAGGCCTGCAAATGTATCCAGTACTGCATAGCTTGTTCCTGCCATAACACCGCAATGAATGCCTTCTCCGGTTGTTCCACCCTGGATGTCAACATAATCACTTTCTAAAGCTTCCATGTATAATTTCCAGCCCAAATCATCCTGTTTCACCTGGAAAGCAAGGCAGGCATGCACCAGGCGGCTCAGTGTAGAGCCATGCGAAGTTCTGGCAATGTAATAGTCAAAGTTTTTTGCTAAATAATCTTCAGGGATTTTATAGCCCAGGTCTGTAATAATCTTTGTTACTTCCTTTGCAGGAAGATTATAAAGGGCCATGAGGAAATCAGCCTGTTTTGATAACTTATACTCATCCGGTGATTTACCTTCTGCCTTTAAAATACGATCCAGTCTATGGATATCCTCATATTTGTTGTTGTAGTGTTCCCAATCTAGTTCTTTCAGGTTGAAGTAGCCCTTGAACTGAGAAACAATACCTTCCTCCGAAATCTCAAGATTGAGTTTCTTTTTAATAGATTCCCATTTATCGGTCTCTGTTTTAGTAAGGTTGATTTTTGTGAAAATTTGTTCTCGATCTTTATCAGTCAGTTTATTTATTATTTTAAATGCAGATGATAAAGCCCAGCTCACCATGATATTTGTATATGCATTATCCACCAGTCCTTCTTTCTTTGAACCCGGAATCGATTCATGAAATTCATCAGGCCCCATTACCTTATCAATATGATATCGTTGAGTTTTCTCATCATAATTGGATTTACTGGCCCAGAAACGGCATATTTCAAAGAACATTTCTGCACCATATTGTATCATGAATTTTAGGTCATTTGTAGTCCAGTAATAATTCCATATGTTATATGCAATGGCCAGGGAAACATGGCGCTGAAGGGAGCTGTAATCATCTCCCCATTCCCCTGAGATCGGATTTAGATGAACAATCTGAGTCTCTTCCCGGCCATCACTTCCGCTTTGCCAAGGGAACATAGCCCCCTCATAACCATATTCTTTAGCATACTCCCGTGCTTTTTCAAGCCGTCTGTACCGATATAGAAGAACTGATCTCACAACTTCCGGAAAATGAATATTATAAAGCGGTAATATGTATAATTCATCCCAAAAAATATGCCCGCGATAAGCTTCTCCATGAAGTCCACGGGGTGCAATACCGGTATCCTGATTTTTATAATGCGGAGAAGCAGTTACCAGACTATGATAGAGGTGCATTCGAATCAGTTTTTGAGCATACCTGTCCCCCTCAATTGTGATGTCCATCTTATCCCACAGTTTAAGCCATGCATCTTTTGACTTTTTAAATTCCTCCAAATAATCTCTAGTTGATTGAATCACCTGTTTTGATGTTTCCAGAGGGTTTTTTACACCTTCATCCATACTGGTGAATATGGCTACTAACTTTTGAACTGTAACCTCCTGGTTTTGTTTAGCACTGAATGAGTAAGATTTGGTTGTAAAGCCTTTTTTATGATAAGATCTGGTCTTATATTCAAAATCATCTAAAGCTGAGTTTATTGTTAGTTTTGCACTTTGTGCAATCCGGATATTTGAGTTTGTTGTCTTTGTTTCAAGGAAACTGTATTCTCCATCAATTGACTCTGAAACGGGTTCCAGTTGCTGCTGATTTAGCTCCTTATACCGCTCAACCCCTGCATTAATGTGATTACCATTTAATTCAGATTGAATTTCAATTTTTCTTGAATAGTTGAGGGGGGTAATCGAAAATTGTAGCCCTGCAAGATGTTGGTCTCCCATACTTGAAAATCTTGAGGAATCAATTTTTGTACGTCTGCCCTTTGAATCTTTCACGATCATTATTTTCCTTAACTCACCGGTTTTAAAATCAAGATACCGATGAAGTTTTTCAATTTCATAAGTAGGCTTCGGTTTGAATTCAAACCATTCATTGTCCTCAATACGGAATCGTACAGCCAGCCAGTTTGGAATGTTAACAAAGTCTTCATTTTCCAGATCACGCCCGGCCACCCTTGAAATCAACCTGTTATATAGTCCTGAGATATATGTGCCGGGATAGTTTACTTCGTTGGCATTACTTTCTTCAAGTGCTCCACGGGTACCAAAATACCCATTCCCAATAGTGAGCAATGCTTCCCTGGATCGTTCCTTTTCCTGATTGTAATCGTAGTATTTCAACTGCCAGGAATCAATTTCCATTCCTTTTTCAAACCACTTATTTATTGATGAAATGCTCACATCTGCAAGGTCAGTAACAACGATATCAGCTCCGTTAATTTGTAGTTCATGCAGATTATCTTCACGGGCAACCCCTATTACTAATCCAAAATTTCCATTTGCTCCTGCCTGGACCCCGGAAACTGCATCTTCAACAACCACTGCACGATGATATTTAACACCCACTTTGTCGCAGGCAGTGGTGAAAATATCCGGTTCAGGTTTGCCATTAAGCCCCAGTTCAACTGAAACAATACCATCAATTCGTGTTTCAAATAAATCCAGTAAGCCTGCAGATTCAAGTACAGGTTTGCAATTTTTACTTGAAGAGGCCACACCAATTCGAATCCCCTTTCTTTTTAATTCTTTAATCAGTCTTACTGTCGATTCATACACTTCAACGCCTTCTGTATCAAGAATATCATTAAAAAGTTTATTTTTTCTGTTTCCCAATCCGCAAACGGTTTCCATTTCTGCATCATCTTCAGGATTGCCATAGGGTATATCAATACCTCTGGATTCCAGAAAAGATTCAACTCCTTGATACCGGGGCTTACCGTCAACGTAGGGTAGATAATCCTCCGAATGGGTAAATTCCTTAAATGGTTCACCACAATTCTTCTCTCGTGCTAGGAGAAAATTATCAAACATTCTCTTCCAGGCAGATCCATGTACAAGGGCAGTTTTTGTTATGACTCCGTCCAGATCAAAAATTACACCATCAAAATTTAACATGATTTGATTTTCTTGTATTAAAACTTGTTTAAACCGTTAAGATATTTAATTTTATGGAAGTATTGATGAAAAATATGATTATCCTTTGGTTTTTTCAGCCAATGGATAATATTTTCAGCCTTTGTATAATTACAAATAGATTGAGAATCAATGGAATACCATTATTTGTCAGGAAAGAGTCCTTTTTAATAAGGACGAATGAATCCTGATGCCTGTGCCCGGATATTATATAACTAAAATTGACTTTTATGAAACGATTGATTATTGCTGCCAATTTTCTCCCTGCTAAAGTTAAAAAAGTTAATAATATTCATCAAATTGAGTGGGAGGCTGAGATCGAAAAGTCGGGGCTTACTGATTTTTATAATGATAACAATGCATGGTGGATTGGTCAGCTTGAGATAGAAGATTCTTTACAATCAGCCACTGATATAGAGCTTTTTGATAGTCAGCTTAAAGCTTGCAATTGTACGCCTGTATTTCCTCCTACTCTTAGCTTGTATGATGGTTGTAAGGGCTTTCCCAGGGATACACTTTGGCCGGTATTTCATTATTTTCCTCAAAATGCCAAGTATGTAAATAAGGATTGGCATGCATATAGTGAAATGAATGAATTGTATGCAGAGAAAATACTGGATATAATTGAGGAGGGTGATTCCCTGTGGATCCATGATTATCATTTACTCCTATTACCGGGAATAATCCGTAAGAAAATGCCGGCTTTATCAATAGGGATATTTATTCACATCCCCTTTCCTTCATATGAGATTTTCAGGCTTCTACCAATGCGGGTGGAGATCCTGGAGGGTATGTTGGGGGCTGACCTTATTGGATTTCATACCTATGATTATGTCCGCCACTTCCTTAGCTGTGTCCGTCGATTATTGGGATATGATACGATTTTTAATCAGATCAGGATAGGAGACAGGACACTGGAAACAGATGTTTTTCCACTTGGTATAGATTATGAAAAATACCGTACAATAATTCAAAATTTTAAAGATAAACCGAATAAATTAAGATCAAAATTTCATCAGGAGATTGAAGTATCAATTAAACAAAAGGCTAAAAAATTAATATTGTCTTTAGGAAGGTTGGATTATACAAAAGGAATCCCTTTACGATTAGTAGCTTATGAAACTCTTTTAAGAAATTATCCGAAGTATCATGAGAAAATTAGTTTTATATTAAATGCTGCTGTACCTGATAATGTAGGGGGGAACTCAGAAGAGCTAAAACATGAAGTTGATAAAATTGTAGGCCGGATAAATGGAGCATTTGGAACCATTCAATGGATGCCAGTATGGTATTTAAACCATGAGTTTGAACAGGAAGAGTTGGTTGAATTATATGCTTTATCAGACATTGCATTGATTGTGCCATTAAGAGATGGAATGAACCTGATCGCAAAAGAATATATTGCATCAAGGCCGGATGGAACAGGGGTTTTAATATTAAGTGAGATGGCCGGTGCCTCAAAAGAGCTTCATGAAGCTATAATTGTCAATCCAAACAATAATGAGGAGATTGTTTCTTCAATGATTGAAGCACTTGAGATGCCTGAAGATGAGCAGATTCGTAGAAATCTGGTGATGCAAAAACGGTTGAGAAGGTATGATGTGAAACGGTGGGCTCATGATTTTATTAAAAGTCTTGAGGGTGTTAAACAACTTCAGGAATCAACCTTGACCAAAAAAATTACTAAAAAACGCACCGAGAGAATTGTTAAGGCATACAGGGAAGCGGAAAATCGAATATTATTTTTAGATTACGATGGGTCACTGGCCTGGTTTAAAAAAAACCCGGAGGATGCTCGTCCCGATACTGAGCTTTATAGCATTTTGAGAAATCTGTCTTCCGACCCCAGGAATACACTTGTAATTATCAGTGGAAGGGATAAAGAGACTTTGGAGAGATGGTTTCACGATGAATATCAAATTCATTTTGTAGCAGAACATGGGGTGTGGAACAGGGAACCTGGTTCAGAGTGGTTTATGAATGATCAGATTGATAACGAGTGGAAAGATTCAATCAAACCGCTTTTAGAATATTACGTTGATCAAACCCCAAATACTTTTATTGAGGACAAGAATTTTTCACTTGTCTGGCATTACCGAAAAGCTGATCCTGACCTGGGCGTACAACGGGCCTGGGAGTTAAAAGATGAATTGAGGATTCTTACATCCAACCTGAATTTAGAGATTATGGATGGAGATAAGGTGCTTGAAATAAAATATGCCGGGATAAATAAAGGACGTGCAGCTTTAAATAAAATGGGGGATGAGAAATTCGATTTTATACTGGCTTTTGGAGATGACTGGACTGATGAATATACATTTGATGCCCTCCCGGAGGAAGCCTATACAATAAAGGTAGGAACCAAAATTACAAAGGCGAATTTCTATATTGATTCTGTTGACTCTGTAAGAGGGATGCTTAAGATGTTTATAGAATAGATTTTTAGTTTGATCACTGATCCTTGTTTCCTATGGGTTTTTACAACCATATTTACTGATTAATACTCAACAATTTAATAATCTTCGTCCTTATTTGCAAAGCATTTTTCAATGCATCCTATATCTCAACAGAACTCATTAATCCGATGTTGCACGAATGTATCATGTGGTATTCAGGTCACAACCACGGAGTGGTTGAATATCATTAACCCCGCGTTTCAACCCGGGGTTTAAGGAAACACGGAAAAAAGTTTTGGCGGGGATTTTGCCGTTGAGGGGGCACTGTGTGGTAGAGTGCAAAATCCGTGTCAAAACCGGAAACTTACAGGAAAACTGAGAATCTCCCAAAACGCTGCCGCTCGGTTCTCATCGCATGGACCAACCCTCGCTACCGCACGATTGTATCGTGTGGTATTCTGAATCCTATTCTAAAATGCTTATTATTAAGCAAATCCTATAACCCATATCCTGCAAACAAATCTCCTAAACACAGGAGATACGATGCATTGTGTCTCTGCCTTTTAATCAATATACAAGGCATTTTCTTTTCAGCCATTTATAAAAGCTTCCGTTATTTCCCAGGCATTGCATAGCAAACGAAATTCAATTGTGGGCAGGCTGGTCCGGAAACGGTGCGAAATTCTGTATGGTCAGGCCCAAAGGAATGCCTGTGTGTACAGGAGGCCTGTGTGGAAAAGCGACCAAACAAAATTTGGTGTTTCCGGTGTCTTTTTTTGCTTCGTTTTTTGGACAAGCAAAAAATGAAAAAATTCATGTATAAATTATACTGCTGGCCTTTGTTGCCACACGAATGGATTCGTGCGGCAGCGGTGGTAATCTTCTGATTATAAGTTAGTTTTAAAAATCATCAACCAATCCGTCACTCCCAATAAAAAAATCCCGCAGATCATTGATCCTGTGGGATTTTTATTTTAAACTGGTGGTGCCACCTGGAATTGAATACCAGCCTCCCGTTCGTTCCTGACGTTACCTCATGATTGTATCGTGTGGTATTCTGTTAAAGATCCAGATGATAGGCCATTACTCTGTTGTCAAGGAATGTAGGAACCAAAACAAGCTTTTTGGAAGGAATGTATTGAATATCGGCGGCATTGATCTTCTCCTTTGTTGAATCCAGAAGTAAAAATACTTTAGTATCAGGGCCGGCAATGTGGATATGTCCTATCCAGTCGCTGAAAATGTATCTTCCGTCCCCGATGGCTTCCAGGCCATCAATGCTTCCGGTATTGTCAATGTAAATCTGTACGGATTTATCTTTGGTATTTACTTTGAGGATATTGTTTTTAGTGCCAATCATCAAATTTCCCTGGTCTGAAAAAAGTCCGTTTGGGCTGACCAAAAGGTCTGATTTTAACCATTCTTCAAGCTTGCCATCCGCAAAACAATAAATAACATTCTTTTTCATGTCGGAAACATATACCCTGCCATCCTGGTCAATTGCTATGTCATTCAGGAACAAAGAGTTTTTCGCCGTGAAGCGATCAAGGATGGTTTCCCCCTGAATATCAATTACAACCAGTTCATGAATATCCGCAACATAAAGTTTATCTTTATAAATCCCCATACCTTTAGGTGCGTTAAGCCCTTTTACCCACTTTAATACTTTCATCTTTCCATCATGGCCAATCAGGCTAATGAATCCCTGTCCGTTCATTTCGGTCGGACTCCCATCAATATTGGATACGAAAATTCCATCATTTGTGTGGAGAACAGATTCCGGAATTTTAAGTATGGAGGAGGTTTCCCAGGCAAGGGTAAGTTTAGGGTCTGGTTCCGATGGAATTGTCTCTTTTTTTGAGTTTATTGTTCCTTCGGTTTTTTTATTTGCAGGATTATTATGACAATTTATAAGTGTAAATGCTAAAACCAGGATTATTGGGGCTAGATATTTTCTCATAACTGAAATTTCTCCTTAAAAAAGTAACACATTTATAAAAATAGCAGGATTGCAAAAAACAGACGGGCAGCATAGCAAATCTGAATTTCTGTTCAGCAATAAATATATGAAATCCTGCAGAGAATAACAAATGTTTAACCAATAACAAAGATATCCCGGGATGAAAACTTGTAGTTTTGAATCGTGGCTGTCAAGTATTTTTTATTAACTTTGCCGAAAATTTTGCGGATGTGGCGGAATTGGTAGACGCGCTAGACTTAGGATCTAGTGCCTTACGGCGTGGGGGTTCGAGTCCCTTCATCCGCACTTAATCAGGCAGAACCTCTGTATCCTTTGGTGGTTCTGCCGCATTTATTGATCATTAATTTTATAAAATGAACATTAGCCGGGAAGATAAAGATACACTGAATGCCGTTTTGAAAATGAAAATTGAAAAGGGCGACTATGAGAAAAAAGTGAATGATGTCTTAAAAGATTACAAGAAAAAAGTTAAGCTGGATGGGTTCAGACCGGGAATGGTACCTTTTGGACTGGTAAAAAAGTTGTATTATAACCCGGTTTTGATAGAAGAAGTAAACAAGCTGATCTCCGAATCATTATCCAGATATATATTTGATGAGAAATTGCGCCTGTTGGGTGATCCTCTTCCTTCAGAAGATGAGAGCAATGAAATTGATTGGGAAACACAATCTGATTTTGAATTCTCATTTGATATCGGACTGGCTCCGGAAATGGAAATAAACCTTACAAAAAGGGACAAGATACCTTTTTATAGGATCAGGGTGGATGAGAAGATGTTGACTGCATACATTGAAAACTATACCCGGCGGTTTGGTGAACATAAACTGGTTGACAAGGTGGAAACCGGTGAGGAAGTTTTAACCGGGAAGATTGTTCAGATATTACCGGAAGGTACAGATGCGGAACCTGTTGCAAATGATAAAGCAAATTTTTCACTGGGGGTTATCAAAGATGAAGAAATAAAAAAGATCTTTATGGGAGCAAAGGTGGGAGATCATATTCCTTTTGATCTTAAAAAAGCCTTCCCCAATGACACAGAACTTTCTGGTATTCTCAAGATTGATAAAGAGAAGCTTGCTGAGGTTTCCGGTGATTTTGATTTTGTCATTGATGAGATTTCCCTTTTTGTTAATGCAGAAATAAACCAGGAGCTTTTCGATAATGCATTTGGAAAAGACACAGTGAAATCGGAAGAGGAGTTTAAGGCAAAGGTAGAAGGGGAGGTTCAGGCAAATCTTGACAGGGAAAGCGAAATGCGCTTTGGAGTGGATGTTAAGGATAAACTGGTGAATAAACTCAAACCGGAGTTGCCGGTTGAATTCCTGAAAAGATGGCTGATAAAAACAAATGATGGGAAATTTACAGTTGAGGAAATAGAAAAGGACTTTGATCATTTCAGATCAGACCTGGAGTGGCAGTTGATAAAAGATGAGATAATAAGGAACCAGGAAATTAAGGTTACTGAGGATGAAATCCTTAATTACGCCCGGGAAGTTACTTTGATGCAATTTCTTCAGTACGGACTTGCAAATATTCCTTCTGACCAGCTGGATCATTATGCAAAAGAGCTGATTGGTAAGGAGGAAGAACGAAAGAAACTGGCCGATAAACTTTATGAGGATAAAGTGGTTGCCTTTGTAAAGGATGCTGTAAAAGTTGAGGAGAAAAGTGTTTCGGCAGACGAATTTGATAAACTTTTTGAGAAAAAATAACCTGAAAAGATTTAAGGTTAAATTTAAATTATACAAATATGAATGATTTTAAAAAATACGCCAAAGGGCATATGGGTATCTCAAGTATGAGACTTGAAAAATACACTTCATTATATAACAGCTACATTTCACCTACAATTATTGAGGAACGTCAGCTGAATGTAGCATCAATGGATGTTTTTTCACGGTTGATGATGGACCGTATTATTTTTCTGGGTTTGCCTATTGATGATTATGCTGCCAATATTATTCAGGCACAGCTGCTTTATCTTGATTCATCCGAACCGGGAAAGGATATTCAGATATATTTTAATACACCCGGAGGGTCGGTACACGCAGGTTTGGGCATTTATGACACCATGCAGTATATTTCATGCGATGTGGCAACCATTTGTACGGGAATGGCAGCATCTATGGGTGCCGTTTTGCTTACTGCCGGTACCAAAGGAAAAAGATCGGCACTGAAACATTCCCGTATCATGATTCACCAGCCTATGGGAGGCGCACAGGGGCAGGCTTCTGACCTGGAGATTACCACCAGAGAAATCCTGAAACTGAGGCAGGAATTGTATGCGATTATTGCCAAGCATTCGGGAAATACTGTAAAAAAGGTTGAGAAAGATTCCGACCGTGATTACTGGATGACCGCTGAAGAGGCACTGAAATATGGTATGATTGATGAAGTTTTGGTCAGGGAGAAAGTAAATTAATCAAGGTATTATATAATTTTAGAAAGATTCTTTTACCCGGATTAGCTAATCTTTTGCTATATTTGCAGAAGTTGATCCGGTTAATTTTATAGGATTATTATGGATAGATGTTCATTTTGCGGGAGAGAGAAAAAGGATACAAACCTGCTGATTGCCGGTATTTCCGGCCATATATGCGATAGTTGTATTGAGCAGGCACATACCATCATTGAGGAAGAAAACAGGGGGAAAGATGATTTTAATATTGATCAGATTACCCTGTTGAAACCCCAGGAAATAAAAAACTACCTTGATCAGTTTGTAATTGGCCAGGATGTGGCAAAGAAGTATCTTTCAGTAGCTGTTTATAACCATTACAAAAGATTGATCCAGACCTCACAGAATGATGAGGATGTTGAGATTGAAAAATCGAACATTATTCTGGTAGGTGAAACCGGAACGGGAAAAACATTATTGGCCCGTACCATTGCCCGCATGCTTCATGTCCCCTTTACCATAGTGGATGCAACGGTACTTACTGAAGCCGGATATGTGGGGGAGGATATAGAGAGTTTACTTACAAGACTTTTACAAGCTGCAGATTATGATGTGAAAGCTGCTGAGAAAGGAATAGTTTTCATTGATGAGATTGATAAAATTGCAAGAAAAGGGGACAATCCTTCCATAACAAGGGATGTTTCGGGAGAAGGTGTACAACAGGGCTTGCTTAAGTTGCTGGAGGGTTCCGTGGTGAATGTTCCTCCTCAGGGAGGCAGAAAACATCCGGAACAAAAGATGATTCCGGTTGACACAAAAAATGTGCTCTTTATTTGCGGGGGTGCTTTTAATGGCATTGACAAGAAAATTGCACAAAGGCTGAATGCCAAGGTTGTGGGTTATTCTGCCTCGCGTGACAGGGAGTATTTTAATAAGGACAATATGCTGGAGTATATTGCTCCTCAGGATTTAAGGTCTTTTGGTTTGATTCCCGAAATTATAGGAAGATTGCCGGTACTGACCTATTTAAAACCACTTAACAGGGATGCTTTACGCAGGATACTTACCGAACCAAAGAATTCTATTATTAAACAGTATATTAAGCTGTTTGAAATGGACGGGATTAGCTTGGAGTTCGAAGAGCCGGCTCTTCAGTATATTGTGGATAAGGCAATTGAATTCGGACTGGGTGCAAGAGGCCTGCGTTCCATTTGCGAAGCAATCATGATGGATGCCATGTTTGACATGCCCTCGGGAAAAATTACAGAACTAAAAATTGATAAAAATTTCGCTCAACAGAAGCTGGAAAAAATAAACCTTAAAATTCTGAAGGCATCCTGACAAACTTTTATTGTAAGATGCTGCAAAAGAAGAAAAAAGAAAAGGCGGAAATTTCCCGCCTTTTCTTTTTTCTTCTTTTCTTTTAAGATTTCCTTGTTCTTTTATGCTTAAGAAGGATTGTTTTTGTCTTATCACCTATGGTTAAGGTTGCTTCGTTATCACAATTCCCATCCCCGTAATCAAGGGTGGACGTGGGCCTTCCTTCTACTTCCCTTTCAACTGTGCCGCTTTGAATGAATACACAACTGGCTGCCTTTACCAGTGGATTAGTAATGGTGCGGGTGTAGGCATTCCCTTTGATATTGATTCCGGATGAAGAACCGGTAATAAAATAAACATCATCCCAGCGGTTAAATGTATCTTCACCAGCGGCCCATTCTCTTGTTCTTGTGAATTCACGTGTAATGATTACCTCATCATTTTCTGTCATAACTTTTCCTCCGGTAAGTTGAACGGTGAAGGTCAGGTTGCCACTTTCATTTCTTCCGTCATTTGAGATAACCTTTGTTCCTTCTACTTTCAGCCCGTTGATAGTATAGTTAATAAGTTCAACTGTTTTGGTTGAGCCTTCTACCCGGTACCTTGCGGTAATTGTAATTTTAATCATTCCACTCCTGGTTCTGCCGTAAAAACCTTCACAGCCATCGCCGTAATCAATGGTAATTACTTTCGGCCAATGGGTTTCATCCGGACGGTCAACAGTTACTTTTGGGCATGTTTCAGAAATAACAGCTGACTTTAGCCCACCGTTAAAAATTAACTCATCTGTATTCATTACAGCTGCATCAACCGAGGTCATAATATCGTCAAATACTGTTTCTGCCAAAGCGTCATCTTCAGCTAAAGTAACATCTGTGTCGTCCATAACAACAGCGGGACTGTTTTCCTTCTGGCAAGAACCCAAAATTAAAAGTAAGGAAGCCAGAAAAACAGAATAATAAAAGAATTTCTTTGTTTTCATGATTGAATGTTTTTGTTAAAAATTATTATATAATTGTTGATTTTCAAATACGATAATTAGACCTCATTTTGATATAAAGGTTTAACGGGCGTCAGAAAAAAATCGGAGTATCGTCTAATCGATCTCGTAAAGAATAGAAGATCAGTCAGTTGAAGAATGTAAAAAATGAATTATTTTTTCCTTTTAAAAATTTTATAAGTAAATGACAAACTGTTACTATCTTCATTTATATGTTTTTCTTCCCCGGTAAGCTCCCATTTTGAATAATCAATTTCCGGGAAAAAAGTGTCGGCATCAAAGTCCTTATGTACAAAAGTGATGTAAAGTTTATCCGCAATTTCAAGGAACTGCCTGTAAACCATTCCTCCACCCATAACAAAGCATTCTTCATTTTCCGGGCAAAGGGAAACTGCTTCTTCAATTGAATAGGCCATAGTACAACCTTCTATCTTATCACCTGGAATATCAGATAAAACAATATTCATCCGGTTGGGCAGGGGCCGGAATGGTAGTGATTCAAACGTTTTTTTCCCCATGATCACTGGATGTCCGGTAGTCAGGCGTTTGAAACGTTTAAGATCATCAGGTATATGCCATAATAACTGATTGTTTTTCCCAATGGCATTATTTTCTGCAATGGCTACTATGATGGAGATGGTTTTCATTCGCTTTTATTATATGAACTTCATGTTTTATACTGATATTTTTCCTTTAATATGAGGATGGGCCTGGTAATTATGCAGGGTAAAATCCTCAAAATCAAAATCGAAAATGTCTTTTTTCTCAGGGTTCAGCTCCATTACAGGGAGCGGGAAGGGTTTCCTGTCCTTTTGCATTTTTACCTGTTCAATATGATTCAGATAAATATGAGCATCTCCCAGAACATGAATGAACTCGCCCGGTTCCAGACCGGTGGCTCTGGCCATCATCATGGTAAGCAGGGAATAGGAAGCAATATTAAAAGGAACGCCAAGAAAAATATCGGCGCTTCGTTGGTACATCTGACAGGAAAGCTTCCCGTTACTTACATAAAACTGAAACAGGATATGGCAGGGAGGTAAAGCCATATTTTTCAAATCGCCCGGGTTCCATGCACTCACAACATGTCTGCGGGCATCGGGTTGATTTTTAATACTTTCAACTGCGGCAGAAATCTGGTCAAGATGTCCTCCCTCGGGGTCGGGCCACGACCGCCACTGGTAACCATAAATATGTCCGAGGTTCCCTTGTTCATCTGCCCACTCATTCCATATTCTAACTCCATGATCGGTCAGGTATTTAATGTTTGTATCTCCTTTTAAAAACCACAACAATTCATAAATAATGGATTTTAGGTGCAATTTTTTTGTGGTAAGCAGTGGAAATCCTTCATTTAGATTAAAACGCATCTGATATCCGAAGGTACTGATGGTTCCTGTTCCTGTGCGGTCTTCTTTCCTGGTTCCTTGTTCCAGAACATGATCAAGAAGGTCAAGGTATTGTTTCATTTCTCTGTTTTTTCCTTTTTAAGAAGTAAAGCCTGTATTATTTATAAAGCACCAAAATTAATAAAAACAGACAGATCAGATGAGGAAAATATATGAATGAAATGAAAAGTTATAAACTTTTTTTGAAACTGGATTATGATGTAATGGTAACTCCCTTCCAGAAAGCAACATGGTCTTTAATTTCTTTAGCTGCAGATTTTGGGTTTGGATAATACCAGGCGGCATCCCGGTTTATTTCTCCATCTATCTGCACAGAATAGTAAGAGGCCTTTCCTTTCCATGGGCACCTTGTATGAGATGCACTTTTTTTGAAAAATTCATCTTTTAAGGATTCCTTAGGGAAATAATGATTCCCTTCCATAACAATGGTATGGTCGCTTTCAGCGATTTCTACACCATTCCAAATAGCTTTCATAGTTTTTGTGTTAGGATTACTAAGTCTTAATTTTTTAAAGAAAAACATGATTTTGTTCTTTTTTCGAACAAAAAAACACATATCCTGACGATTGAATTGTAAGGAGTCTGACAATTCCCTTAGAATTTTTTAAAAAAGGCTTTCTACCGTCCGTTAATTTTGCCGGCATCCAAAACCCACATTCCCCGTCCATGTGTGGCGATAACAATTACATTATCCCGCGGATGAACTATCAGATCGTGAACATAGGTAGAAGGAAGGTCTCCGAGCACTTCCCAACTATCGCCTCCATTCTTTGATACAAAAACACCGGCATCCGTTCCCAGGTAAAGGATATTCTTATTGAAAGGGTCTTCCCGGGTCACATTAACCGGCCCCAAAGGAATATTGGATGAAATATCTTCCCAGGTTTGTCCGTAATCCTCAGATTTCCATACATAAGGAGTAAACTCGTCATCTCTTTTACCATTTTGAGTCAGATACACCAGGCTTTGTTTGTAATTCGATGAAACAACTCTGGAAATCCATTTATTTTTCGCCAGGCCTTTGGTTATCTCAGTCCAGTTTTTTCCACCATTTTTAGTGACATATGCTCTGCCGTCATCCGTACCGGCATAAATGAGTCCGTACATTCCGGGAGATTCAGATAATGTTATAACTGTCTGATAGGGAATATCTCCTATCTTTTTCGGATCGTTATATGTAAGATCAGGACTGATTTTTTCCCAGGTGTCGCCCCTGTCTGTTGAACGGAAAACATATTGCATTCCTAAATAAATAATATCCGGGTTATGCGGAGAAAGTATGAAAGGGGCAATCCATTGTCCGCGAAGCGGGGGTTCACTTTCATACACCCGGGGTTTAATCCTTTTTGTTCTTTCTTCCCTGGGTTTACTCATATCCGTACGTGTCATCGACCCGTAAAAACCAGCAGAATATACAATATCAGAGTTTGTCGGGTCAATTGCATGGGTACTTCCTTCTCCTCCTGGTGCCCATTCAAAGGCAACAGCAGGCACCTGATCTCTCCCACGGCTAAGATCCACGATTCCCCTGCGGCTGCCATGGTCCTGAATGGATCCGTAAACATGAAAGGGTTCATCCATATCGTATCCTATATTAAAAAACTGTACAAGCGGCAGCCTGTCAGTGAATGATCTCCAGTTTTTTCCTTTATCGTATGAAATGTAGATACCACCATCGTTTGTATTTACCAGATAATTTGAATTGTCCGGATCAATCCACAGTCCATGATGATCTCCATGCATGCCCCGGAGCCTCTTGAATGTTTTTCCACCGTCTGTTGACACATTCAGGCCCAGCCCCATCGTATAAATAGTATTTTCATCGTTGGGGTCAACCCTGATTTGCCCAAAAACCCATCCATAAGTGGCAGAATGCCTTTCCATATAGGTTTTTGTTTCTTCTGTCCGCCCGCTCACCTGTTTCCAGTTTTCACCCTTGTTGTTACTTCTGTAAACAGTTGCACCTTTAATTACACCTGTTTTTGGTCTTCCGTATGAGTCGGTATCTTCCTCATCAAATTCATGGGAGAATTCATAATTATCAACAAAAGCATATAATACATCCGGATTGGATGCAGCAATGTCGATTCCGATCCGGCCTCTGTATTTTGCAGCAGGCAAACCATTGTTTACAGGTTTCCATGATTTTCCGCCATTGCTTGTCTTGTAAATACCACTCTTTGAATAACCTTCTTCAACCCTGGGATCGTTCCATTTTTCCCTTATTCTTTGCCAGGTGGCAGCATAAAGAGTCTGATTGTCTTCAGGGTCCATAACCAGATCGATGGCTCCGGTAAGGTCATCAATATATAAAACCTTGTCCCAGCTTTTACCTCCATCCGTGGTTTTATACACACCTCTTTCTTTATTTTTTGTCCATTCATGTCCCGGTGCAGCCACATAAACTGTATTCGGGTTTTTGGGATCGACAATGATCCTTGCAATGGTCAGCGTATTCTCCAGCCCTGCAGGTTCCCAGCTCTTACCATCATCTCCTGATTTATAGATGCCTGCACCCGATTGTGAACTTCTGAAAATATTTGCTTCACCGGTTCCCACCCATATCACGTGCGGGTTCGAGGGGTCCAGTGCAATATCACCAATACTGGTGGAAGCTTGCTGGTCAAACAAGGGAATCCATGATGTACCTTCATTATCAGTTTTCCATAATCCACCTGATGCTGTGGCAACATATAAGGTAAAATTCTTTCCTTTGGGAGTAACAACGGCAACATCGGTGCATCTGCCACTTACATTTGTCGGACCAAGAAATTGCCAGTGAAGGTCTTTGTACCCGGACTCACTCTTCATGTTGAGATATTTCCCGAATGCTTCCTGCTTTTTTTTGCCATCAGTAAGGCTTGCTTTTTTTTGGGCTTTTGCCGGCTGTAATCCGAATAAAGTTATTAGAGCCAGAAATGTACTGAAACGAAACAGAAAATCATTTTTTTTCATGGTAGAATTAATTAAGAATTTGTACCCTTAAAAGTAATGAAAAATAATTGAAAACGGAAGTGAACTTATGATTCAAAACGTAAAATGCTGCTAATGTCATACACGGGACATATAAATTGCCATTCCGGTTTTATTTTTGTCAATGAAATCAGTTTAAAACAGTTAACAGATTAATTATGAAAGCAAGATTTATCATTTATACAGGCATTGCACTCTCTTTATTGGTGAATGCATGTACTTCCGGAGAAAATAAAACTGAAATGGGAATCTCTACAAAATCGAAGGAAGCAAGAATCCTGTTTCAGCAGGGCGAAGTAAACAGTAAGACCGGGAATTATTTCGAAGCTTTGAATTCTTATGAAAATGCAATTCAGAAAGATCCGGATTTTTTTATGGCCTATTGCCAGAATGCAGCTTATTATCTGTATTTTAACAATATTAAGAAATTCAAGGAAAACGCTGAGTTTGCCATCCATTGCCATGCGGATTTAACCAAAGCAGAGGGAATCCTGAAAAAAGCTTTGGTTGAGTTATTGATCAATCCGGATGCCGATGTGTCCTCTTACGGAAAGGAGTTGGTTGAAGTTTATCCGGAGGATGCCAACGCTTATCTTTATTATGCTTTTTTCCAGACCATTCCAGGCAATATTGACGGTGCAGTCAGGTCTTACCGAAAGGCAATTGAACTTGATCCTGATAATGGTACGATTTACCAGATGTTAGGTTATACTTATTTGAAAGGCAAACAATACAATAAAGCCAAAAATTCTTTTGAGAAATTTGCCGGATTGTATCCTGATAATGCTTTTACATATGAATCATTGGGCGATTACTATCTGGCAGTGGAGGATTTTGATAATGCCATGGAAAATTACAAAAAAGCGTTTGACCTGAATCACAATCTCACCGGGCAAAAGTAAAGATGGATAAAATTACAGGGATGGTCAAAGAAGATTCCGCTCCTTCATCCTCTTAATATAATCTTTAGAAGCAGTGATTACTTTTGGAGCCAGGATTAGTGTGGATACCATGGTTGGGATAGCCATGAGTGCAAACGAACCTGAGATCAGACTTTCAACAGCTGTTAAAGAAGCAATGGAGGCAATAATTATGGTCAATACATAAAAATAATTATAGGCATTTTTGTACTTGACCCCTGCCAGAAAGGATAAGCTTTTGGTTCCGTAGTAAGAGTAAGAAAACATGGTGGATAAGGAGAAAATCAATACACAGAGCAGAAGTAACTCTTTCCCAAAAAACGGGATGGCACTGCCAAAAGCACTAACGGTTAATGAAATGCCGTTTGCATCACCTGATTTCCACACGTCGGTAACTAATATGGCCAAAGCGGTGAGCGTGCAAACCAAAAGGGTGTCAATAGCAGGTCCCAGCATGGCAACCAGCCCTTCTCTTACAGGCTCTTTCGTTTTTGCTGCTCCATGAGCCATAGGTGCTGTTCCGATTCCTGCTTCATTGGAAAAAGCTGCCCGGCGTGCTCCCAGAATAATAAGCCCTCCTAAAGAACCACCCAAAACAGGATTTCCCGCATAGTTCTGAGCAGTAAAAGCGTTTTCAAAAATCATCAAAAAATAGGTAGGAACAGATTCAAAGTTGACAATTAAAATATAGGCCACGGCCAGAAAATACAGAACAACCATCCCGGGAACCATCTTGCTGGTTACTTTCCCGATACGCTGAATACCTCCAAAAATTACAATACTTACAATAAATGTAATAATTAAACCTGTAATTAAATGGGAGGAAAATCCGGTTTTTACTCCGTATGGGGATAAAATTGCATCGTGAAGGATAGCTGTAAGCTGGTTTGCCTGGAAAATAGGGAGGCTCCCAAACAAGGCGGCAAAACTAAAGAAAACGGCCAGGGGTTTCCAGTTTTTGCCCAGACCCTCAGTAATTACATACATTGGTCCACCCTGAATCTCTCCTGCAGAGTCTTTTCCTCTGAACATAACTGCCAGTGTACAGGTAAAAAATTTTGTGGCCATACCCACCAGAGCTACTACCCACATCCAGAAAATAGCTCCCGGTCCTCCAATGGTGATACCGATGGCTACGCCACTGATATTTCCCATTCCTACGGTAGCTGCAAGTGCAGTAGAGAGCGCCTCGAAGTGACTTATCTGTCCCGGGTCATCCGGATTATCATATTTTCCGCTAAGTATATGAACACCATGTTTGAAATATCTGAAAGGCAAAAACCGTGAATAAATAAGCAGGAAAAACCCACCTCCAAGCAGAAGGATCAGCAGGGGAATGCCCCATATCCAGTCGGCAAATTGAATGATTAATTTTTCAGCCAGTGTCATGGACGGTTTATTATCAGCGATTAAAAGTAATTATTTTTTATGGTTCCTCAACAATTATTTGAGAAATGCTATGTACGGATCCGGGTTTTAACCGGATTAAAATAAGCACACATTAAATGACTTTTTAATTCAGAAGTAAAATATTTGATAAAAATATTGTAACTTATGCAGGATTTACCATTCGATCATTTTAACTTTTTATTTTAAAAAATGCTATGGAAACAAAACAAACCCGAAGAAATTTCCTTAGAAACGGTTTATTAGCTGTGGCCGGAAGCAGTATTGCGACACCTGTTGTTGCAGGTTCCAGGTTCGAAAACAACGAAAGCCCCGGGGAAAAAATAGTGTACAGGACCCTTGGGAAAACCGGAATAAAAATCCCCATTGTAAGTATGGGGACAGGAAATACGGATAATCCGGCATTGATAAAAAGTGCCCTTGAAAAGGGAGTGAAGCTTTTTGCTACTTCTGAATATTATCAGAATGGCAATAATGAAAAAATGCTTGGAAAAGCATTGAAAGGAGTCCCCCGTGATTCATTTTACATACAAACCTCAACAAATGGGGGATTGAAAATTGACTATAAAAACGGACTTCTAAAGCCGGGAACTGACCCGGATGTTTATTTGAAGCATGCAGATGGCTGCCTGAAACGATTGCAGGTTGAATATGTGGATATTTTTATTCTTGGATTTGCTGCCCGGAGAGAATATGTATTTTATGATCCCATACTTAAAGCTTTGCAAAAATTCAAACAACAGGGAAAAACAAGATATCTGGGAATTGGAACGCATAGTTTTGAACCTGAGGCCATTCGTGCAGCTGCTGATACAGGGGTATTTGATATCGTTATGACCGCTTATAATTTCAGAAAGAATAATCTGAAAGAAATGAATGCGGCTATAGATTATGCGGCATCTAAAGGAATGGGGATCATCGCAATGAAAACTATGGCAGGGGCGTATTGGGATAAGGAAAGAACCCGGCCAATCAATACAAAAGCTGCTTTGAAATGGGTGTTGAATAATGAAAATATTCATACAACGGTTCCTGATTGTTCAAATTTCGACCAACTTTCTCAGGATGTGAGCCTGATGGCTGATTTAAAACTTACTGAGGATGAAAAGAAGGATCTCAAACTAAGTCATGATGGATTGTCTGCAGATATATATTGTCAACAATGCGGGGACTGTATTTCCCAGTGCCCGGAAAGCCTGGATATACCCACCATAATGCGTAGTTACATGTATGCTTATGGGTATAAAAATCTGACCCATGCACAGCAGACATTAGAAGCTTCCAATTTACAGCAGAACAATTGTTCCGAATGTGCTGCCTGTCAGGTTGAATGTACAGCCGGCTTTGACGTAAAAAAGAAAATAGCTGATATTAAACGGTTAAGAGATGTTCCCCAGGACTTTCTGGCTTGATTTTGAAAATGTGAAAAAGGGGATAAATATAATCCCCTTAATTTCTATAATTAGTGTCTCTTAGAAAACGCCAAATACTGCGTTCTTCTCGTTTTGAAAACGGTCATTTACAAAAGCAAACTCCTTGATTTTCAAAGCTTCGAAAGCCTTGTCTTTGGCGTCTTCTAAGAAGCCACTTGAAAAATTATGAGTTTTCCTAGAAGCACTAATTATAAATAAATCTGTTTTTTACAATTCTTTCTTCATCAGATAGAAATCTATTTTTTCATTGACAGTATCGTTCAGCCTGTCCTGCATCTCATTCAGTGTTTTAGGCGGTGGAATAATTACCTTTTTCCCTTTTTCCCAGTTGAGAGGCAGAGCTACCCCATGTTTGTCAGATGTTTGCAATCCCTCCAGAACCCTGAGGATTTCATCCATGTTTCTTCCAACATTCAATGGATAATACATGATCAGTCGTATTTTTTTTGCAGGATCGATAAAAAATACTGCACGGACGGCTGCAGTAAGGCTTTCATTTGGCTGAAGCATACCGTAAAGTTTGGACACTTTCATGTCGATATCTGCAATAATCGGAAAGTCAAAATAGACTCCGGTTTTTTCTCTGACATTATTTACCCAGGCAAGGTGCGCATGGATGCTGTCAATACTTAGTCCCATCAGTTCCGTATTCAATGCTTCAAATTCACTTTTCCGGGTGGCAAACCCACTCATTTCCGTGGTGCAGACCGGTGTAAAATCTGCAGGGTGAGAGAAAAGGACAATCCATTTGTCTTGTGCATAGTCTGAGAATTTAATATTCCCTTTTGTGGTTACAGCTTCAAAATCAGGAGCTGTATCTCCAATCCTTGGCATCAGGTTGATTGTTTCGTTTGTTTCCATTTTGTTTTAATTATTGAATTAGACATTTATTTTGAAACAAAGTACCTGCTTATTTTTATATAAAACAAATCGATAATATAGATAATAGTATAGAAAATATCTATATTTGTAAAAATATATTTTTTATGGTTTCATTAATTCAGCTGGAATATATCGTAGCCGTGGATACTTACCGTCATTTCGTTACCGCTGCAGAAAAGTGCTTTGTGACACAACCAACGCTGAGTATGCAGGTGAAAAAGATGGAAGAGGATTTGGGTGTTATAATATTTGATCGTACAAAGCAACCTGTAGAGACAACAGATATAGGCACCCGGATTGTTGAGCAGGCCAGGATCATCTTACATGAATCAGCAAAAATCAAAGATATTGTACAGGATCATTTTGATACCGTTTCAGGTGAGCTGAAAATTGG
>JANTGF010000075.1 GCA_024763075.1 Bacteroidales bacterium
AAACCAAAGAAGAATCCCGGAAGAAAAAGCAGTAAAGTATTGATACCTGCTGCTATATTTCATCTTGATCAGTTTTTTGGATGATTTTATATAACAAAATTTAAACAAATGAGCATTAACAGGAGAAAATTCATACAAACAGGAACAGTTGCTGCTGCAGCTGTTGCAACCGGTTTCGCATCATCAGGATTTCAAAACGAAACGAAAAAGTACTTATCACAACGAGTACCTGTGAATGAACGTAAATTTACAAGCAAAGCAGTGGAAGAAAAAATAAATGAAGTCGGGAAGCTGATTGTTGATCCTGAGTTAAAATGGTTATTTCAAAACTGTTATCCAAATACGCTTGATACTACAGTTCGGTTTACTCAAAAAAATGGCAGGCCCGATACTTTTGTCATTACCGGTGATATCCCTGCAATGTGGCTTCGGGACTCAACAGCACAGGTTTGGCCATATCTGCCCCTGGCAAATAAAGATAAGCCCTTACAAGATTTGCTTGCCGGTGTGATAAACCGTCAGACACAGTGCATACTGATTGATCCCTATGCAAATGCCTTCAATGACGGTCCGACAGGAGGAGGCTGGGAAAATGACCTTACCGACATGAAACCTGAGCTTCATGAACGAAAATGGGAAATTGATTCATTGTGCTATCCGGTTCGCCTGGCGTATGGATATTGGAAACAAACCGGAGATATTTCCTGTTTTGACAAAGATTGGGAAGAAGCCGGGAGACTGATCCTTCAAACTTTCAGAGAGCAACAGAGAAAGAAGAACAAAGGACCGTATAAATTTATGAGAGAAACTGCCTGGCAAACCGATACCGTTGCCGGAGCAGGATATGGAAATCCTGTTCGTCCGGTTGGATTGATCTGCTCCATCTTCAGGCCCTCGGATGATGCTACCATTTATCCTTTCTTGATTCCTTCCAACTTTTTTGCAGTGACTTCTCTCCGGCAGTTAGCGGAAATGTCAGAAAAGATATTGAAAAATACAAGTTTTTCAGCTGAATGTATCGGTCTAGCAGATGAGGTGGAAAAAGCCCTTCAGGATTTTGCTGTTGCAAATCATCTTGATTTTGGCAGGATGTATGCTTATGAGGTAGATGGCTTTGGAAACCAGCTATTTATGGATGATGCGAATGTTCCAAACCTGCTCTCAATGCCCTACCTTGATTTATGCGACAGAAGGGATGGAATTTATCAAAATACCAGAAAATTTGTATTAAGTGAAAGTAACCCCTATTTTTTTAAAGGGAAATATGCTGAAGGTGTGGGTGGCCCGCATGTGGGATTAGACATGATCTGGCCGATGAGTATTATCATGAGAGCTATGACAAGCGACTCGGAAAAGGAAATTGCCTACTGCCTAAAAATGTTGAAAAATACAAATGCCGGTACCGGATTTATGCATGAGGCATTTCATAAAGACGATCCGGAACATTTTACCCGGAAATGGTTTGCATGGGCAAATACCCTGTTTGGAGAACTGATCATTAAAATCTCCAATGAACATCCGGGTTTATTGAAAAGGGAATATTGATGCAGAATCATGCTTTTTATAATGGGACACAAAAAGAATAGTAATCTTACAGATGTTTCGTACTTAAAGGTAGTTGCCTGATATTAAGTAAGTTATAAAATTCATTACTTAATTTTTGAATTTTTTTCTTTGTGATACTTTGTGCATTCCTTAGTGGTAATAAAGAGAATCCAATTTTGACCACTTCCGAAGGAATGCCTGTGGCTAAAGGTCCCAAAGGATATCACGAAGTTCATCAACCTTAATATCAGTATATTATAGTAATTTATTTTACATACGAAACATTAATAAATGTATTTATTGTGATATCTGAATTCTTAATTGAATACTTGACATTAAAATTAGGGGTTAATTCTATTTTTCTTACTTTTGGTGTTTGAAGTTCAAAATCATTAATTAAAAAAAATCATGACAAGAGCACAGAACAACAGCCTGAAGTCTGTTCCTATTTTTCTTGCTTTTCTGGCAATGGGTTTTTGCGATGTAGTAAGTCCGCTTTCAGCCCTTTTAAAGGAAGAATTTATGCTTTCTAATACAGTTTCCCAACTGGTGACTTTTATGGGTTTGATAATGTTTGGAATCCTTTCCATTCCCATGGGATTACTTCAGGGCAGGAAGGGAAAAAAATATGTATTGTTGTTGGGATTAATTGTAGCCTCCTTTGGTTTGATACTTCCAACCATTTTCGGATTCGACAGCTTTGCCTTGTTGTTGCTGGCTGTATTTTTCCTGGGTGCGGGTGCTGCAATTATGCAGGTCTCAGGGAATCCGATTATGCGGGATGTTTCTCCGGAAGGAAAATATTCCAGAAACTTATTATTCGGGCAGTTCATCAAGGCCTTTGGAACCATCGCAGGGATGCTGATTCCCTTTGCTGCTGTAAAGTGGTGGGGCGCTGACTGGAAGATTCTTTTTCCCATTTATAGTATAGGAATGATCATCACTATAGTGTACTTGTTTTTCACCAAAATTGAAAAAGTTACAGACGATGCCACACAGTATCCTACTTTTAAATCCAGTTTATCCCTCCTGAAAAATAAATATGTTTTATCTATGGTGATGGGGATTTTCTTTTACGTAGGTTCTGAGATCAGCCTTTTTTCAAAAATTCCTGTTTATTTAAAAGAAATACATGAATTTGACCTGCAAACATGGGGATTATTGGGCTCCGCCTTTATTGTCCTGGCCGTTTTGATTGGCCGCTTATTCGGATCCATCATCCTGAACTGGATTACTCCGAAACAGTTTTTATTGATTTCCACAATTGTTTCGATTGGTGGTATTTTAGGCCTGTATATTCCTAATACCAGTGTGGCAATTGCTTTTATTTTCATAACAGGCCTGGGTTTTGCGAATATTTTTCCGCTCATTTTTTCCATTGCCATTGACCATATGCCGGAACGTGCCAATGAACTCTCGGGTTTGATGATAACGGCCATTCTTGGAGGTGCGGTTATTCCTCTGTTGTTTAGTGGGGTTGCCGATCTTACAGGAAACATATTATTCGGATTTTTGGTACCGATAGCCTGTTTCATATATATTTTAACGCTCGCTTTTAAAAATTAGCCGGGAGAAATGAAAGAAGTTACTATTGGCATCGATATCGGAGGCACCAATAGCCGGGTCGGATTGGTTGATAAACAGGGGAATGTTTTAAAAAGTGAAAGTATTTCAACTTCCCGGTATATAGATGTGGAAGAATATATCGGAGCTCTCGATCAACTGATTACAACTATTTCAGGAACAGGTTCCGGTAACTTTGAGCTGAAAGGAATTGGTATTGGCGCTCCCAATGCAAACTACCACCGGGGAACCATTGAAAATGCTCCCAACCTGCCCTGGAAAGGAATTATCCCGTTTAAAGAAATATTTGGGAAGTACAGAAACCTGCCAATTGCCCTGACAAATGATGCCAATGCTGCGGCTATAGGTGAGAAAATGTTTGGTGTGGCAAGAAATTTTGAAAATTTTGTTGTTTTAACCCTGGGTACCGGTCTGGGAAGTGGAATTATTATCAATGGGGAAGTTTTATATGGCCATACCGGTTTTGCTGGGGAGATGGGTCATCTTACCATGGTTCCGGGTGGCAGGGAATGTGGTTGTGGCCGGCAGGGATGTCTGGAAACCTATGTTTCAGCAACCGGTCTTAGCCGCACAGCAATAGAGCTATTGGCCCAAAAAAATGGCGGAAGCCCCTTAAGAAAATACAGATTTGATGAATTAACCTCCAAACATGTCTCAGATGCAGCTGAGCAGGGTGATCCCATCGCGCTGGAAGCCTTTGATAAAACTGCTGAAATGCTGGCCATAGCTATTGTAAATACCATGGCTTTTGCCAGTCTCGAAGCCGTGGTTTTATTCGGAGGCATGGCCGGGTCAGGAGATCTGCTTATGAAACCATTGAAGAAATGGGTAGATAAATATGTGCTTGTTTTTTTCAGGAATACGTTTAAAATTCTCTATTCTACAGTAAAGGAAGATCATGCTGCTATTCTGGGTGCCAGTGCTTTGGCCTGGAAAGAAACATACAAATAATGTAATTTAATTAAAGGGATAAAAATGGCAGGGAAATTAAAGATAGAAGCGATTAATTTTTGTGAAGGAATCTCTTTGGAAAAGGTTTCTTCTGCCCTTGATAAACTGGATACCATACATTTTATTGACAGCCTGTCATGGAAGGAATATCCGTATAAACCGGAAGTAAAATTTGTTGCAGCTTACAATGAAGGTAATCTGTTCTTAAAATACTATGTGAAAGAAAAATACATCCGTGCTGTAAATACTGCTACCAATGGGAATGTTTGGGAAGACAGTTGTGTGGAATTTTTTGTGGCACCAGGAGAGGATAAAGAGTATTTTAATTTTGAAGTGAATTGTATTGGTACCTGCCTGGTGCAAAAAGGAGAAAAAAGGGAGAACCGGAATTATCTGGATCAGGAAGTGATAAACAGTATAAAAAGAATTTCCAGCCTTGGGGAGGAGCCTTTCGATGAGAAAACCGGGTCTTTTGAATGGAATCTGACAATGATGATCCCCTTGGTAACAATTTGTAAAATCAAAAATAACAACCTGAAAGGCTTGAAGATGAAGGGAAATTTTTACAAGTGCGGGGATAAGCTTTCTGAGATCCATTTTTTATCATGGAATCCAATCGGAACACCGCAACCTGACTTTCATGAGTCGGAATATTTCGGAGAAATTGAGTTTATTTAGAAACAAATTAATAAGTAGTACAATGTTAAAAGGAAATGCAATTATCGGGCAATCCGGCGGGCCGACTTCCGTTATCAATTCGAGTTTGGCGGGAGTGGTGGATGCCGCGGTCAGATCATCAGAGATTGATCAGGTTTATGGAATGAATTATGGCATCGAAGGATTTATGAATGAGGAAATTATAGATTTAGGGAATCAGCCTGAACATATTTTGAAAGGACTCAGAACCACTCCTTCTTCAGCCTTAGGCTCAACGCGCCACAAAATTACGGACGAAGATTTTCCGAAGATCAGGAAAGTGTTGGAGAAGTATAACATCCGGTACTTTTTTCTTATCGGGGGAAACGATTCTATGGATACCGTTAACCGGGTTGAAAAATACTGTCGTGAAAATGATTACGAATTAATCGGCGTGGGAATTCCAAAAACCGTGGACAATGACCTCTTTGGCACGGACCATACCCCCGGATATGCTTCTGCAGCCAGATCAAATGTACTAAATGTATTACAGGCCGGAGTATTGGCAAGGGATATGAAAAAAGTAGATCAGTATGTAATTTACCAGACCATTGGACGTGATGCCGGATGGCTTGGTGCAGCGACTGCACTTGCTAAGAAGAATGAAGATGATGCACCACATCTGATCTATACACCGGAACATGTATTTGATAAGGATAATTTTCTAAGGGATGTGGAAGCTGTTATGAAAAAATATGGCTGGGTCTCTGTGGTTTGTGGTGAAGGCCTGAAATATTCCGATGGTACGCCTGTGAGTGCCTCACAAACAAAGGATAAATTTAAGAACGTGGAGTTTGGTGCAATGGGTGGTGCCAGTGTGGGACTGAATCTGCATAAAATGATCCTGGAGGAGTTCAATTTAAGAGGGGAATTCCAGATTACAGAATCTTTAATAATGAGTGCAATGGACCGGGCTGTTCCCCTGGATTTGCAGGAAGCATTTGAATGCGGGCAGGAGGCTGTGAAGCTGGCAGAAAAAGGAGAAACAGGGTACATGGTGAGCATGAACAGGGTGAGCAATGATCCTTATACAATTGAATTTGGAAAAGCACTGTTAAGTGATGTTGCAGTGGAAGCAAAACCCATGCCATCTGAGTATTTTAATAAGGAAGGAAATTTTGTTTCCGGAGCATTTTTGGATTATGCCCGTCCCCTGTTAGGGGAATTTCCTGAATTTGTGAGATTGGAAAAAAGAATGATCAAAAAATAAAATTTAATGGGACGAAGATTTAATAAAACAGTATTGTCGTTTCATGCACATCCTGACGATACGGAAGCCTGGTGTGCCGGAACGCTTAAATTATTAAAAGACAAAGGCTATAAGGTAGTAATTGCAACCATGACCGCAGGTGGAATGGGTGGAATCAACTCCACGGAAGAAGGAACCATCGAAATGCGGAAAGAGGAGGCAAAAAAAGCGGCAGACGTACTGGATGCTGAATATTATTGTCTGGATGGACGAGATGGTTTTTTGTTTGATAATACGGAGATCAGACTGGCTTCTATCTCGCTGATGAGAAAAGTGAATGCAGGAATTGTTATCACACATTTACCTATGGATTACCATAGCGATCACCGGACTACCTGTAACATAGTTGAGTCTGCCGCAATGATCTCATCTTTGCCGAATGTTCCGGTCGGGGAAGAACCACTTGAAGTTACCCCACTGTTGTATCATTCTGCACCTCTGACATTAACCGATCCCATAGGTTCGGCTATTGTACCTCCTCATTTTTATGTGGATGTTACATCTGTAATGGATACAAAAATGGAAATGCTGTCTTTTCACCAATCACAAATTGATCTGATGAAAGTAATGCATAAAATGGATGACTTTTTTGGTGTTGCTAAACAGGCAAATGCAGATTATGGAAAACTGGTGGGTGTGGATTATGCAGAAGTTTTCTGGCAGCATCTGGGTGGCGGATTTCAAAGAGAAACCCAAATTCAGGATGACCTGAAAGATTTTATCATTACCAGGTAGGATTTTTATTTGCTTTTGCAGAAGACAGCTTAATGATTGATAGAATTTAATTATATAAAGAAATTAAGCGCCCGGAAAAATAAGGAAGAAGAATCTGTTTTGGCGGTTCCGATGGCTATCGGAAATGACAAAACTAACAGCCAGATTATCAATAAAATATAAAGATACAAATTTATTAAATAAGAAATTTAAAGCCCTGAAAGGGCGTGATATAATAACCCGGGGCATCGCCCCGGGCAACGAAACAAACAATAATAGCGCCGCACGGGATCCTGATCAGATCATAAGTTTAAACTGCGGCGCAAAGAAGAAAGAAGTATCCGATTTTAATTAGAAACTGACTAAAAACAAAACAATTAAATATTCAATACAATGAACTTACAAGAAGAAAAGTACTCAAAATTTGCACTGGTAAAAGAAATGCTGCAAACCTCCGATGTTGTCAGAAGTTTTGGCCATCATGCATCCTCCCGCTTTGTTGAGGCGGTAAATTCAAAAAAAGCCATTTTCCTCACAGGAGAAGGCAGTAGCCGGATATTCCCGGCAAAGCGTGCCATGACTGCCACCATGCGCAATGGCGGCCATCCTCTGATCTTTACTGAAGGATCCACTCAGGCAATGGAATATGACCTGAAGGATTTTGCTGTTTTTGGTGCTTCCAATTCAGGTCAGACCAAAGAAGTTGTCAGGTTGTTTATGAAATTAAAGGAAGAAGGCCACAATGCTTTTTTTGGTATGACGGCTAATAAAGCTACAAAACTGGAAGAAATCTCTCTTGATACCCATATTCTGAATTGCGGGAAAGAAGATGCCGTTGCTGCTACCATGTCGGTAATTGAACAGGGCTTGTTTTATGACAGTTTACTACGGAACCTGAAAGGAGAGGAGATGGAAGGACTGGATGAACTGGCTGATTTGATAGAGAAAGCACTGACCCTGGAAATTGACAAGAGTGTAGTGGATGCTATGAAAAATGCGGACATGATCTATTTTGCAGGAAGAAACAATGGTGTAGTCGAAGAGCTGACTCTTAAAACCAATGAGATCACCAGGAAAAAGTCTGATTTTCTTGAAGGAACCTACGCAGTTCATGGGATCGAGGAGGTGATGGACAAAAACGAACTTGTAATTATTGTGGAACCTTTTGAGAGTGAAGAAGAAAAATTTAAGGAATGCCTGATAGACGGCGTAAATATGAATGTAGTTGCCATTTCAACGCGTGAAACCCAATTCCCGACAATCCGTATACCTGATGGTAAGAAGTATAAAGAATATGTTGAACTGGCAGCAGGCTGGAACGTTCTGGTTGAAATTGGAATCGCCCTGGGGATTGATCTCGATAAGCCGACAAGAGCGAGAAAAGTTGGAAATGAATACCTTCCGGGTTAGTTGCTCTCAAAATTAAGAAATTGAAAAAAAAAGTTGCAATTGGAATTGATGTTGGAGGCACCAATACCGCATTTGGTATTTTTGACAGGGAAGGAAACTCTCTCTCCGAAGGAAGTATCCAGACCAAGGAATTTGATGAAGTTGAAGTTTTTTTAGCAGCCCTCGTTGAAAAAATAAGCCTGGCCTTACAAAGACTGAATGGTACCGTGGAAGTGGAAGGAGTTGGAGTAGGTGCTCCCATGGGAAATATTATAAATGGCACCATCGAAAATGCCGTGAACCTGCCCTGGAGCGGAGTAATTCCTTTAGTGGAATTATTGTCTAAATATTACGATTCACCTGTAATTGTTACCAACGATGCGAATGCTGCAGCAGTAGGGGAAATGATCTATGGCGGAGCAAAAGGGATGAAAAATTTTATTGTGATCACCCTTGGAACCGGTTTGGGCAGTGGCATCGTTGCAGATGGGAAACTTCTGATAGGTGCTGCAGGAATGGCAGGGGAAATCGGGCATACAATGATCCGTCCGGGTGCCAGTAACCGGGAGTGTGCATGTGGTCGACGGGGATGCCTGGAAACCTATGTTTCTGTGACCGGGATCAAACGGACTTTCTTTAAAATTCTGGCTGATTCAATTGCTGACAGTGAACTCAGGGATGTTACTTTTAATGAGCTAACAGGTAAAATGATTTATCAGGCTGCAAAAAAAGGAGATGTAATTGCAAAACAAGCTTTTGACCATACAGGTGAAATGCTGGGATTTAAGCTTGCCGATGTTGTTGCCAGCTTTAACCCGGAGGCTATTTTCCTTTTCGGTGGTCTGTCTCTGGCTAAAGAATTCATTTTTGAGCCTACGAAAAAAGCACTGGAAGATAATTTAATGGAACATTATAAGGGGAAAGTCAGTTTGTTGCCCTCAAAAATTAATTCCCAGAAAGCGGCCATAGTAGGCGCAAGTGCACTGGTCTGGAATCATAAGGAAAACGGATCGTAATCTTAAAGATTGCAGTAATCAAAAGAGAATAAGCTTCATTTATTGAAGGAAAGAACCAATTAATTGCCCCGCAATTTGCGGGGTTTTTGTTTTTTATATACTTTTGTTGTTGTAAACAAATAATGTTGTAAACAATAATGAAAAATATTATCCCGGAGAAAAAAGAGGATATCACTTTTGCAATGACTTACTATAAGTTCTTGGAAACCTCTCATAAGATAGAAGAAAAGCTTAAAAAAGCATTAAAACCATTCGGCCTGACACATGCCCAGCTGAATGTTATGTACCTTCTTGCAAAAGCACATCCGGAAACCCTTAATGCCAACGATATAAATGAAAGCATAATTGTCGGGAAACCGGATGTTACCCGGTTGGTGGACAGGTTAGTGAATAAAGCTTATGTGAGTCGGGAAACGTGCAGGGAAAACCGTAGAAAAGTAGATATTTCCCTGACGGAAAAAGGATTACATGTATTTAATAAAGCACATAAAAAAGGGAAAGAATCTGTGGGTGTGTTTTTTAAGGATTTTCTTAATGAAACAGAAAGCAAAGCCTTATTTAAATTGTTGAACAAAATAAAACTTTGAATTCAAATGTGGAATAAACGATATGCTCAAAAGGAGTATTTTTATGGTAAACAACCCAATGAATTTTTCAGGGAGCAGCTTTTGAAGCTTCCTCCCGGCAGAATTTTATTACCGGCAGAAGGTGAGGGAAGGAATGCTGTATTTGCAGCTTTAAAAGGATGGGAGGTATTTGCATTTGATACCAGTACAGAGGCAAAAAAGAAAGCAGAAAAATTAGCAAAGGAAAAGAAAGCTAAAATCACCTATAATGTTATGTCATTTGAAGAAGCCGAATTTGAAGAAAACTCCTTTGATGCCATTGCATTTATATTTGCGCACAACATTAACAGGAACCGGAATCATCGAAAACTTTTGAATTTTCTAAAACCAGGGGGATTTTTGATATTGGAGGGATTCTCCAAAAATCAAATAAATAATAATACTGGAGGACCACCGGTAATTGATCTCTTGTTTTCAAAAGAGGAACTTCAGGATGATTTTGCCGGCTTAAGTGAAAAAAAGATTTGGGAAGAGGATGTTTTCCTGAATGAGGGAACAAATCATGCTGGTACAGCTTCGGTCATCCGCTTAACAGGAAGGAAATAAATCATGAACAAAATTATAAAAATCAAGCCTCTGGGATTTCCATGGGAAACACAGGATCCGTTTTTGTTTTGTGCTTATCACAGAGATGAATATCCGGAGGGCAACAAACAAATGGGGGTAGATCCAAAGGATTTAAAAGAAAGGAATTTGGGTTCGGATTTTACCCTCAGAAACGGATGGAGAATGTATCATGGAAGTACGGTTCCCGGCTTTCCTGTTCATCCGCATCGTGGGTTTGAAACCATTACGATCAATAAAGAAGGTGTTGTGGACCATTCGGATTCTATGGGGGCAAAAGGTCGGTTTATGGAAGGAGATGTACAATGGATGACCGCGGGGAAAGGCATTCAGCATTCTGAAATGTTCCCCCTGATCCATCAGAATAAACCAAATCCTTTGGAAATTTTTCAGGTCTGGCTGAATCTGCCTGAAGCAAAGAAATTCGTAGATCCGTATTTTAAAATGCTGTGGAAAGAAGATGTCCCTGTTCTAACGATAGCTGATAAGAATGGAAATAAAACCATAATTGATATTATTTCAGGTTCTTTAAATGGAACGGATGCCGCCACACCTACACCTGACTCATGGGCGGCAAACCCAGATCATGTTGTTGGGATATTTACAGTAAAAATGGCTGCAGATGCAATCTGGACAATCCCTGCCATCAGCCAGGAGGCGAATCGTTCTCTGTATTTCTACAAAAGTGGGTCTGTAAAAATTGAAAATGAAATCATAAAAGGAAATCATCTGGTCCATCTTAAAGCAGATGAGAATATAACCATTCAAAACTCTGATACAGAAGCTTACTTTCTCATACTTGAGGGGAAACCCATTAATGAACCGGTGGCTCAGTATGGCCCCTTTGTGATGAATTCACATGAAGAAATTCAGCAGGCATACCTGGACTATCGTCAGACTCAATTCGGGGGTTGGCCCTGGGGTAAAAGTGATCCGGTTCATGCCAGGGATGCGAAAAAATTTGCATCACCCGGCAATCGTACAAATCCTATCGTATAAAGGTAAATTATATACAAACCCAGGCAAATCACGTAAAAATTCCCCTCTTTTTTCAAGGAGGGGTGGTCCTGGCCGCTTCCAAGCGAATTTTTCGCGTGGTATTGTTAAAAAACTTTTTCATTCCGGCGCTGCATAGCATTATGTTTTCTGCCGGGCATTTCATTGCGCCGGGGTTTCGTGGTTAATCAAACAACCCCGACTTGAAAGTCGGGGCTATAATATTGCGCCCTTACAGGGCTAATCGAAGAATTTTGCTTAATCATATACCCAGGATATCGCGCGAATCCTTTCGCGTGATTCCATAAATAATAAGTTTTTTATTAATAATCATTTCCAGTTTAAAATTATCCACAAAGCCAGGCAATCCACGTATCAATCCCCCTCCTCAGCGATGAGGGGTGACCGTCCATGTACGGATCTTTCCTTCTTATTGTATTCATAAAATGGGCGGACGGGGAGGTCCGGCCCTGCGCACAGGCCGGTTATCCCACCCACATAAAAGAATTACCGCGAAAACGGTGGAAACCATAGGGTAAAAGGTAATTTATGTGTGTAAGTATTAGGTGGATACAGGTAGGAATTAAACCTTTATTCTGTTTAACCATCTAAACATTACAAACACATAAAAAACACAAATGAACCATATACAAAACTTACATCATTTCCTGAACCGGGCTGCTTTTGGGCCGTCTTTGAAAGATTTGACAAATTATAAAAACCTGAAAAAGGAAGAAATTGTGGATCAGCTTTTTCGTTTTTCGGAGAATTATACTGAAATCCGTACAGTTCGTCAGGAAGCTATTAACCCACAAAAACTAAGGTCATTAAGTGAGCAGGAAAAAAGAGAGTTAAGAAAAAAATCAAGGGAGAACATCCTGAAACTAAATGTAGCATGGTTTGAGAAAATGCTTACTTCTGAGGAAGTTTTACGGGAGAAAATGACCCTCTTCTGGCACGATCATTTTGCTTGCCGGACAAAAAATGCCTGGTTTGCACAGGACCTGAATAACCGCTTGCGGAAAAATGCACTGGGCAGCTTTGGAATTATGCTCATTGATGTTTCAAAGAGTCCTGCTATGCTTCAGTTTCTCAATAATCAGCAAAATAAAAAGGAAAATCCGAATGAGAATTTCGCCCGGGAAGTTATGGAATTGTTTACCCTTGGCCGGAATAATTATACAGAAGAAGACGTAAAAAATGCAGCCAGGGCATTCACCGGATGGGGTTTCAATCACAGGGGTGAATATGTGTTCCGTAAGCAGGTACATGATTTCGGAAGGAAACAGTTCCTGGGACAGTCCGGGGATTTTGGAGGAGAAGAAATCCTGGAAATCATTCTAAACAATAAACAGACAGCTCATTTTATAACAAGGAAAATCTGGCAGTATTTTGTAAATGAAAAAGTAAACGAAAACCAGGTTTCAGAATTGGCAAATGTCTTTTATCATTCGGGTTATGACCTGAAAATACTTATGAAAAGCATTTTTACCGCCGATTGGTTTTACAGTCAGGACAATTATAAAAGTCTCATCAAATCACCCGTTGAATTGCTGGCAGGATACGGACGTTTGCTGCCGGTTCACTTAACGGATCAGAAGTCTCTGTTATTGTTACAAAGGGCTTTGGGACAGGTACTGTTTTATCCGCCAAATGTAGGTGGCTGGCCATTGGGAAAAGAATGGATTGACAGTACCAGCCTGACTTTCAGGATGCAATTACCTTTGGTTTTAGCATTGAGTTCGAATGGAAATCAAGGGCGGAAAATAAAAAACCGAAGAATTGATATGCAAACAGACTGGAAATTATTTTATGAAAATACCAGGGAGATGAACCCAAAGGAACTGGCTCTTTTAATTCTTGGAGAAGAACCGGATCCAAAAGAACAGAAACTAATCAGTTACAGCATGGAGGGTCTTACAAATCCCGTTGCCAAATCGGCCAGGCAGGTGCTGGCATGGCTTAGTTTACCGGAATATCAACTGTCATAAATAAAAACTCATGGAAAAGCTAAACAGAAGAACATTTTTACAAAAATCTTTGCTTACATCGGCAGGCAGTTTGCTTTTACCGGGTATTTTGAAAGCAATGGAAAAGGAAGGTTCCGCAAATGACATCAGAACCAGGAAACTGATCATTATTCAATTGTCCGGTGGGAATGATGGTCTGAATATGGTTGTTCCTTATGCAAATAGGGCATATTATAAAGCCCGTCCCGATTTAGCCATATCCTCTGACAGTGTTTTGAAAATCAGTGCTGATCTTGGATTTAATCCGGTTATGAAGGAAATAAAAGCCTTATACGATGATAAGAAACTTTGCATCCTTAATAATGTGGGTTATCCTCAACCGGACAGGTCACATTTCCGGTCGATGGATATCTGGCAGTCAGCAAGTGATTCAGATGAATATCTGAGTAGTGGCTGGATCGGACGCTATCTGAGCACCCTTCCGGAGGATCGGAAAAAACCTCATACAGCTATTGAAGTTGATGAGAAACTGAGTCTGGCTATGAAGGGACAGGGAATTACAGGAATCGCTGTAAGTGATCCGCGAAGATTGCATGATAGCCTTCAAAGAGGATTCTTCAGGCCTCTTGCCAAAGCCTATAAAAATGCACAAACATCCAATGAGAATCTGCGTTACATTTATGAAATAATGCAGGAAACAGTGAGTTCGGCCGATTATATTTTTGAAAAGAATAAAAATTCAGACAGTGGTAATTTTCAAAAATATCCAAAAGGGCAGTTTGCAAAAAATCTTTCCACCATTGCCAAAATGATCCGGTCCGGCCTTTCCACACAGGTTTATTATACCTCCCTGAACGGGTTTGATACACATGTAAGGCAAAAGCCTCAGCAGGACCGTCTTTTAAAAGAGTATTCACAGGGGGTTTCTGCACTGGTTAATGACCTGGAGCAGGATAATTTAACGGAAGATGTGTTGATTCTTACCTTTTCAGAATTTGGGAGAAGAGTGGCTCAGAATGCAAGCGGGGGAACCGACCATGGATGTGCAAGCAACATTTTGCTGATTGGTGGCGGACTGAATACACCCGGAGTGTATAATGAGAGCCCTGATCTTCTTAACCTGGATAAGGGAGATTTAAAATATTCCATTGATTTCCGTTCGGTTTATGCTACCATTCTTGAGAAATTTCTGGATACACCATCCGTTCCGGTACTGGGAAAAACTTTTCCCTTGCTTGATTTTGTATAAGTTCCCGGTTCTTTTATCAGGCCGGAAACTCTTTCACCTGAACGGATTTCCACCCTTTAAAGAGCCTGTCCATAAAGTCGGGTGTTTGAGGTTTGAGCAAAAACGCAGATACCGGACTTTAAAGACATAAGGACTAATTCCCTGTATCCACCAATTTATAAAGTTTATCCGAACGCCGGACAATTTCATCTGTCAGCATGGAAAACCGTTCACCCTTTACCGTTTGGGATACGACTTGATCATCCACTCTGATTTCTTTCACTTTTTGCCGGATCACACCCGTGGTAGGGCCGGTGATAAGAATTTCATCTCCGGTTTCCAGACTGCCAGTTTCAATCAGAAATTCTGCCACCCCGATTTTCTGGAAATAGTTGGTACCTTTGCCGATGTAAATCTTTTTCTTTGTAGCCTGAGAACCATATACATGACTCCATTCTCCCAGCTTTTGACCAAGGTAATAACCATCCCAGAAGCCACGGTTAAAAACGGAGGCTAATCTTTGTTTCCATAGATCGATCTTTTCTACGGAGTAAGAATTATCCACCAGGGAATTTACTGCTTCGTCGTAACATGACACAACCGTATCAACATATTCCGGAGGTCTGGCTCTGCCTTCAATCTTTAAAACCCGTACACCGGCATCCACAATTTTGTTTAAAAAATGAATGGTGGAAAGATCTTTTGGGGACATGATATACTCATTGTCGATTTCCAGCTCGTTCCCTGTTTCTTTTTCTGTAACAATGTAGGGTTTTCGGCAAGTCTGTAGGCAGGCTCCCCGGTTTGCAGATGAGTTCATTTCGTGCAGGCTCATGTAGCATTTACCCGAAACGGCCATACAAAGCGCTCCGTGAGCAAACATCTCAATACGGATCAGTTCCCCGGAAGGTCCTTTAATTTGTTGTTCTTTGATGGCAGCATAAATTTTTGAAACCTGAGTCAGGTTCAACTCTCTTGCAAGTACCACCACATCCGCCCAGTTGGCATAAAACTTAAGAGCTTCAATATTGGAAATATTCAGCTGGGTAGATAAATGCAAGTCTATTCCTTTTTCACGGATGGCAAAAATGGCAGCCTGATCGGATGCGATTATCGCAGAAACCCCGGCTTCAGCCGCGGCATCAATTATTTTATGCATGATCCCCAGATCATGATCATACAGAATAGTATTCAACGTTAGATACGATTTAATCTGGTGTTGATTGCAGATATCTACAATACGGACCATGTCCTCAAAACTGAAATTAGAAGAGGAGGTAGCCCTCATGTTCAGATGCTGAATTCCGAAATATACCGAATCTGCCCCTGCTTTTATAGCTGCCATCAGTGATTCAAAAGAACCTGCCGGAGCCATAACTTCAATATCTTTTCTGCTGTTTATCATGAAAGCTTCATAAAATGCAAAAATAAAGGAAAGTTAATGAATGGCAATGAATTATTTCTTCAATACAATTCGCATGGTAGTCCCTTTGCCGGGTTCCGACTGAAAAACAAAGATTTTGCCTTCATGGTAGGTTTCTACAATTCGCTGGGAAAGGGATAAGCCTAATCCCCATCCACGTTCCCGGGTAGTATATCCGGGCTTGAAAATTGTCTTGAATTTTGATTTATGGATTCCTTTTCCATTGTCTTTAATATCAAAAAACAGTACCTGGGTATTGTCTGTAATTGAAAATTCAATTTCGCCCTCACCCCGGATGGCGTCAATGGAGTTTTTTGCCACATTTTCTACAACCCATTCAAACAAAGAAATATTCAGAGGAACCATTATTTCCGAATCTTCAGGAAAACTGAACGTAAATTTGATCTTGTTGGAAGAACGGTTTTTGATGTAATTAACGGCATTATAAATAACAGGAACTATATTGGTAACAGTGAGTTTGGGCTTTGATCCGACTTTTGAAAACCGTTCGGTAATTTTTTCCAGTCGTTGTACATCCCTTTCAAATTCAGATACCAGTTTGGGATCGGTATTTTTCATTCTTAATACATCCACCCATCCAATAAGGGAAGAGGTTGGTGTACCCAGCTGATGTGCGGTTTCTTTGGTGAGTCCCACCCAAACCTGATTCTGTTCAAATTTCCGAAAACCACTGAATGCCAGATAAGAAACAAAGATAAACAGCATAATTACCCCTAACTGAACATAGGGATAATACTTAAGCTTGGTCAGGATAAGAGAATCCTTGTAATAAATATAATTTTTTATGTCATTCCCGATAAATATTTCTATAGGCTTATGTTCCGATTTCATTTTGTGGAACAGTTTTTCAAAGCTTTTCGGGTTATTTAAATAGTGGGAATCAATGTTCCTTGTGGAAATTGTATCTCCCTGGCTGTTAGCCAGAATGGCAGGTACTGTATTGTTGTTTTCAATTACCTGAAACAGGAAGTCAATGTTTGCATCCGGATTTTTTAGGTCAATGAGTTGTTTGGTGGCACTTGCCCAAAGTTCTACTTTTTTACGTTCCTCATCTTTCAATTCATTCACCAGCTTATTGGTGTATAATAAAGATGAAATACCTATAAGTACAGCTATTAAAAGAAGTATAAACTTCCAGTGCAGTTTGCCTTTATAACTATTCACAAATCTCAGGTTAAATTACGATAGCTTATCTTGAAAGCTACCGGGGTTAAATTCAGTTTAAAATCTTTTAATGGAAGAATCAGGTTCCTCTTTTTCATCCCACGAAATGTTAAACTTCGATTTATTCTTATTTTTTAACGTATCATTCTTCTGAATTGTTGTTTCGTCCCATTCTATTTTAAACTTCTTTTTCGTATTTTTATTGGATTTCTGAGGTACTTTTTTACCATTTTTATTAAATTCTTCCTCAAAAACCTGTTTTAATAATTTTCTTTCTTCTTCCACACTTCTTTTTAATCCTTTTCGTGAGCCTTTTCGGCTGTAGGTAACTTTGAAATCATCCGGTGTTCCGGCAATCCTGACAGGGATATTTATTCCGGCCTGACCATCATCTTCTATTATGCCAAATTCCTGGTTTTGTTTTTTCTTTTTACTGGCCTTTGAGGCAAGTACTTCCGATAAGCGAACCTTCAGGTGATAGTCGAAATGATTGTTAAAGTTATGTGTGCCTGAGGCATTTATGTTAAATGCAGATGATTGGATGGCCATTGAAGGGATGTATATTACCTGATTCTGGATATAGATGTCATTTTCAAGCGTGGAGAACTTGATATTTTTAAGTTCACTCAGAGAAATAAATCTGGATAGACTTTCAATGGGTTTAAAATGTACGAGCCTCCCGTTTTCAATTACGTAATGACCATTTACGATTACAGATGCAGGATCCAGAGAAAGGCCGGAATACCATTCCGATGAATACTGCACATTTCCATAAGCCTTACCTGAAAGATTTTCTTCAACGATAAATGTTTGCCTGAAATTGCCCATTTGATGGAATAGGTTTTTAATATCGATATTTTTAAATTCAACATTTGCCTGGCTTAGAATTTTGTTTTCCGTAGTTCCATAAGCGATGGCTTCTCCGGTTGCCTTGCCATCCATGGTTGCAAAAGAAACCTGACTAAGACGAAGCTTTCCGGATTGATAGCTCAGGTGGCCGGTGAATTCCTGGCAATGAAATTTACGGTAAGAAAGTTCTTCAGATTTTAGAGAAATACTTGCCAGTATAGCTGCCGGTAAATGAATCTCCACAGAGTCTTTATTATTTTCAGCGTAAAAAAGGTCAGTAAGATTAAATCCCGGTGAACTTATGCTTCCATCTATTTTTAATATACCTTTTTTGTGATCAAGATATGGCCAGAAGTTTTGTAAAGTACCGGAAATATTAAGAGGATTGTCATTGATTTTCATGAAAACACTATCCATCTGAAGGGTTTCATTCAGCCTGACAGATCCACTCACACCGGAAAAAACAGCTTTTCTCCCCGGAAACTGATACCGGGCATTTTGTAAATCAAGTTGAGCACTTAGGTTCATTCTTAGCATATCAGCTACTGTGATTTTTTTAAAATCATTTACAGTACCTGACATTTTCAGGTTGAGGTTTATTAATCCACCCAGATCCGAAGCCAGGGAGTCAGAGATGATCTTTTTGAATTCATCCAGATTCACAGCGCCCCTGAGGGACAAGCTCATTAACGGATTTTTCAGATTCTTCACCGAATAAGTCCCTTTAAGAGTTTCACCTCCTGAAATAATTGAAAATGAAGAGACCGTTAGATTTGTGGAAGTTGAATTATTTCTCTTTCCATTATCTATTTTTCCTTTAAAATTTCCGGTTAGTGCAAATCCGGTTTTCTTATCTTTAAATTTCCCTTTTTTCAATCCGAAATTTGCTTTGATATGCGGATATTTTCCTTTACTCCAGACTCCCTTAATCGTTCCGGAAAAATCAAAAACCCCTTCCATCTTCAGGTTTCTTATACTTTTTGACTTCTTTTCAGGCAGGGAACTTATCAGGTCTTTCAGTCGATTTCCTGAACCGGTAAAATGCAGATTCACTTTGGTTTGATCCGTAAAATTAATATCCCCGTAAATATTTGCAGACAAACCAGAAAAATTAATATTTCCTGAGCTTATGTCAAGATATTTCTCCTTTTTCTTCACCTCCAAAACAACAGAAAGAACCCGGTTATTTAATATAAGATCGTTATTTTGAAATACTTTTTGAACTATGAATTGTCCGGCTGAGGTAATCATAGTGTAATTATCACTTAAACTTAGCTTTTCTTCCTGAACCTTTCCTTTTACCTTTAATCCGGATGCCAGATCAGTGTAAACAATCTGAATCCGGTTGATGACTACCGACCGGATATCAAAGGAAAACGCTGAAGAAACCGTATCCTTTTTTTCCTTTAAAATCTGATAATTATTCTCACCTTTTTTGTTTATGATGATGTTTAAGCGTGCATCATTTATCCGGATACTGTTCAGAAAAACTTGTTTTTTAATTAACTTAAACGGATTAAGTATGAAGTATAATTCTTTGGCAGTAAGTAATGTATCAGCATTTATCTTATGGGATGGTCTAAGAGTAAAAGATTCCGGTGAGTAGATGACTGTTTGATTAAAACTAAGGGTGACAGCCGGAAAGTGACGAATTAAACCGAGGTCAATGGAGGCAACATCAACTTTGGTTTTTATCTGCTCATTCAGTTCTTTAACCAGAACACTTTTGATTGCATCTTCCCGGAGAAAAAGAAAAAGCATTCCCGCTCCGATGCTTAGTATTAAAAAAAGGAGAATCCCCAATATTATTTTCTTAAATATTTTCAATTCAAAATGCTTCGGTTGCAATATAGTGTGTAATAAAGCGAATCTGAAAATACAATATTGATAATTGAATAAAAAAAGTAATGCAGTATAACAATAATTCCAGACTCAGGTTATAAGTACGTAGTTTCCGGGTTTTTATTATATGGGTTAGAAATCCGGGATAACTACTGCATAAAATCAAATAATTTTGAATTTATAGAAATCTGACAAATAAACAGAGTGTAAATCACCAGGGAATTAACCGAAAAGGAAATCCAGACTGGTATCTTTTGTTACTTCCTCCGGAGGTACACCGTATTTGAAAATTCGAGCATTTCTTGGCCCGATCAGCTTCAGATGATCTTCTTCAAGCCGTAACATGGTACCTTCTCTTAAACCAACCACAAATATTTCCCGGTTCACTTCAAGAAACTCTTCAATTCTCATTTCCCTGGTTTCCCCGGCGTGGCCGTCAGGGTTAGCATCCAGATAATGCGGATTGATCTGAAAGGGAATCAGATTAAGTACATTAAAACTCTCCGGTTGTACAATCGGCATATCGTTGGTGGTCTTAATTGTGGGGCAGGCCAGATTGGACCCGGCACTCCATCCGATATAGGCTGTGCCGTTCCGGACTTTCTTCCGGATGGGCTCTATCAAACCTTTCTCCTGAAGCATTTTGGTTAGTTGCCAGGTATTCCCGCCTCCAACAACAATGACTTCAGCTTCATCAACGGCCTGAACCGGATTAAGATATTTATGAATGGAACGAATAATATGACCAACCTCCTCAAATCTTTCGGCTACCTTTTTCTCATAGTCGTCAAATGAAAAGGTAACGGCAGCATAAGGAATAAAAAGGCATACCTTTTGATCTTCTCCTAAAAATTCCCGGATTTGTTCTTTCGGATAGTCTAAATATGCTTCCCCTGCATTTGTCGAATTGCTTATTAATAACAGTTTCATAATTTCAGTTTTTGTTTAGGCCGTAAATTACAAAAAACAAGCCACTTTTTAGTGATTCCGGCGAAAAGTTTTCATTTCCGGGACCCTGATAAGTAAGAAAATGGGCATAAATACTAAAACAGCACTTTCTAAGTGCTGTTTTTTACCTGTGATTCATAAAATGGATAGCATTTGACAGAGAACGAATTTTGCAACCTGGTGATTATGGCTTTAAATATTTTTCCAGGGCCTTCACATATTCCTCAAATTTTTGAATCCCTTTTGGAGTGATTTTACAAAGAGTCTGAGGGTAGTTATTCCGGAAGCGTTTCCGGATTTTTATATATCCGGCATCCCTGAGTTTGTTGATCTGTACACTCAGGTTTCCTGAACTGGCCCCTGTTTTTTCTTTCAAAAAAGTAAATTCTGCCTCCTCAACATTCATTAGAAGAGAAACAACAGCCAGTCGCAGTTGAGAATGCAAAACCGAATCAAGGTCACTAAAGGCTTTCATTTTCTTTCTTGTTTTTTAACATGTAACCGGGAATCAGGTAACCACCTAAAATTGCCACTGCTTGGATCAAATAGGTAAATTCATTTTGAATAAACCAGGAAGCAATCCCCAGAATCCAGAACAAAACTGCACCTGCAATTAAGGGCTTGAATTTAATAATAATCCCTGAAAGGAAAGTTGCATATCCTACAAGAATTAAAACAACAGGACCAATGTACCAGTATTGTTCACCGGAAATCAAAAGAAAAACAAGGCCGGCATAGCTGATTGCAAACCCCAGCCATACCCACATGTACAATCTCCCTGCATAAGTTATGGTTTTTTCATTTTTTCCCTGCTTGTAACCATAAATGGCGGAAACAATAAATCCAATAATGATTAACAGCCATAACCACTCAGTGTGAACTACCTGAGTAAACTTTTCAAGGAAAAAAATTCCTGATAAGATAAGGATAATCAGCCACCCCCACAGTAGGTAATAGAAACTTCCTGCCCGGATATCCATTTTAGCGCTTTGAATCATTTGTGTAATGATCGAAAGACTTTCTGCACTGTTTGAAATTTTCTTGTCTTCTAACATGATAATTGATTTTAATAAATATATTGCAAATATAAAGTAGTTTATAAGATAAACCAAATATTTTTGAAATTATTTTTCAATTTCCCTTCTGGATTCGTCCACCGGAGTATCCGGAAGGGAAATTTTACTTCTTATCAATATAGCATTTTAATATCGGATATCGAACACCGATTTAAGAATTATGAATTCAATCATAATCCGGTTTCATTCCGGCGCTGCAAAGCATAATTCTTATGCGGGGCATCCCGTTGCGCCGGGTTATCGTGTTTGTTCATTTAACCCCGATTTGAAAGTCGGGGCTAGAATATTGCGCCCTTACAGGGCTGGGAGAGGTATTTTGTCTAATTATATATTTTTTAAGGAGAAAAGTCAGGGGATGACTCAAAGTCATCTCCTGACTGGCAATTTTTCATTAACAATTATCCACAAACCCAGGCAAACCACGCATGTATTCCCCTCCTTCTTTCAAGGAGGGGTGTCATGACGTACTCTGTCATGACGGGGAGGTACAGCCCTTGTGCAGGCCAATTTCACCGGATATCGGAGCTGATTTATAATCCAATGTTTTATTCCAGCGCTGCAAAGCATAATTCTTATGCGGGGCATTTCATTGCGCCGGATTTTCGTGTTTGATCATGTAACCCTGACTTTCACGTCAGGGCTATAATATTGCACCCTTACAGGGTTGGGAGAAGATTATTGCCTGATCATATACGTAAAAATTCC
>JANTGF010000076.1 GCA_024763075.1 Bacteroidales bacterium
AAATCAAATGAGAACGGTAAGTTTCAACTGATCCCACGGGGAAAAAGGATTCCGGCAGCCATCATTCCGGAAAATCGTCTGATTGATGTTCTGAAAGATGTATTCAATATTGTGAAGTACTCCGGTTATTATGAAGAACAATTCCCCGGTGACCTGAATGAAGTAAATTTTCAGAATTAAGTAATGAGCCGCAAAGAAAAATTATTAAATAAAAAAAGGATCGTTATCAAAGTGGGTAGTTCTACCCTGTCTTTTCCAAACGGAAGGATCAACCTGCAAAGAGTGGAGGAACTGACCACCGTGCTTGCAGGCATTCACCAAAAAGACCTTGAGATTATACTGGTTACATCAGGTTCTGTGGCTGTTGGCGGAGGAATTCTGGGGGTAGATGAAAAACCGGCAGATCTGGCAGAGAAACAGGCACTCGCGGCAGTTGGACAGTCAGAGTTGATAAAAATTTACCAGAAATTTTTCCATAATTACAAACAGACCGTTGCACAGGTATTGCTGACAAAAGATGGCATTACCCATCCAATCCGCAGGAAAAATGCTTTCAATACCTTATCCTCCTTATTGGAAATGAATATCTTACCCATCATTAATGAAAATGATACTGTTTCAACTCACGGAATCAAATTCGGGAATAATGATGTCCTGTCTGCACATGTGGCAGAGCTAATACAGGCTGATTTGCTTATTATGCTTTCCGATATTGACGGGCTTTATACTGAAGATCCGAAAAAATCAAAGAACGCAAAATTTATCCCCACCGTTACCGAAATCTCAAAGGAAATGGAACAAAGTGCTAAAGATTCGGGAAATTCTTTTGGCACGGGAGGTATGGCCACCAAACTGGATGCCGTTAAAATATGCTTTGATGCGGGCATTGACACCATCCTCGTCAATGGGAAAGAACCGAAAATTATTAATGAAATCATGAAAGGAAAAGAAAAAGGAACCTATTTTACAAGAAATTAACCTATAAAAAATACAATTCAAATGAACGAACTGCAACTAAAAGGAGCGAAAGCAAAAGAAATTGCTGTTTTTTTAAGAAAAGTTTCATCCGGCGAAAAAAATAAGGTACTGGTAAGGGCAGCAGATCTTTTACTGGAAAAACAAAATGCGATCATTACCGCTAATAAAGCCGATCAGAAAAACGCAGCAGCCAATGGCATCAGTGGGCCACTGCTGGATCGGTTGGTGCTGAATGAATCAAGAATACAAGGCATGGCAGAAGGTCTGAAAGAAATTGCAGCCCTGAGTGATCCGGTTGGAGAAATACTACAAATGGAAAAACGTCCCAACGGGCTGGTAATCGGCACCCAGCGTGTACCAATGGGAGTAATTGGGATAATCTTTGAATCCAGACCAAATGTCACGGTGGATGCATTCGGTTTATGCCTTAAGACCGGGAGTGCTTCCATCCTTCGGGGAGGGAAAGAAGCCATTCAAACGAACCTCACCCTGGAAAAAATACTTCAACAGGCACTTGCAGAAAATGGTTTTCCTGCAGAGTCCGTGCAAATTGTAAAAGATACTTCAAGAGAAAGCGCCAGGGAGCTGATGAAACTAAACGAATATCTGGATCTGCTGATTCCTCGTGGGGGGGCAGGCCTTATCCGTACCGTTGTGGAAAACAGCACCGTTCCTGTAATTGAAACCGGGGTGGGAAACTGCCATATTTATGTTGACGATTCAGCAAACCTTGAAATGGCTGCAAATATTACCATAAATGCTAAGACTCAGCGACCGGGTGTTTGCAATGCTGCTGAATCACTGGTCATTCATTCAGATATAGCCGGTCAATTTATCCCGGTCGTCTGTGAGCATTTAAAAGAAAAAAATGTTGAGATAAGGGGAGATGAAACAGTGTTGAAATACTTTCCGGAGGCAAAAAAAGCCACAGAAGAAGACTGGGGTACCGAATATCTGGACCTGATCATCTCCGTAAATGTGGTCAATTCTCTGGATGAAGCCATTAAGCATGTCAGCAAGTACAGCACCAAACACTCAGAATCCATTATTACCGAAAACTATACTCATGCACAGCGTTTCCTGAATGAGATTGATTCAGCTGCAGTTTATGTAAATGCCTCTACCCGTTTTACAGATGGTTATGAATTTGGTTTTGGCGCTGAAATCGGAATCAGCACGCAAAAATTACATGCCCGTGGTCCTATGGGGCTAAAGGAACTTACTACAACAAAATACATTATTTATGGTCAGGGACAGACCAGGGAAGGATGAAGGATGAAGGATGAAGGATGAACGATTGAATGTCTCTGTCTCGTCCTGAAATAGGTTTACAAAAAAATAAACAAAAACCAGGAGGGTGTTGAAGGATGAAGGGAAAGATGAGCCCCACCTACGCCATCTTCATCGCAAAAGCTATGGAGATCAAAGAAAGCTACGATGGGTGAGTTCTACCTACGCTAAAGCTTCGGAGGACAATGTATGAATGATGAAGTCCTGAAAAATTATCTTTTGAAAATTATTTTTTAGCTTTTAAAGTATTACCTTTGAATGAATAAACAGACTCTTACTGTGAAAAGGGTACCAGGTGAGATCAAAGTGATTCATTTACAAAATAAAGCATTTATAACGTACTTAAAATCATTTATCATGAAAACTTTTTGCATTATTTCTCTGAGTATCTTTTTATTGATCGGCTGCAATCAGGCAAGCACAAAAAATGAAAAGAAAACCACAAAAGACCAAACAAAAAAGGCTGTAACAGCGTCTTCTCCGCAAAGTAACAGCACTACTTTTGATTTTGAAAATTATGAAACCGGTAAAATCCCTTCCGGGTGGACACAATACTTTACAGGCAGGGGTAAGGAAACCGAATGGAAAATTGTTGATGACAATGGCAATAAAGCTTTAGCCCAATTATCCAAAGACAACCCCAGTTATCATTTTAATGAAATTGTTTTTGACGGGCTCCGGGTTAAAAATGTAGAATTAAAAGTAAAAATAAAGGGAGTTACCGGGAAAGAAGACCAGGGTGGTGGCTTTGTATGGCGTTTTACCGATAAAGATAATTATTATGTAGTAAGAGAAAACCCGCTGGAAGACAATGTAGTGTTGTACAAAGTTGAAAAAGGAAAAAGAACAGATCTTCCTTTGGTGGGTAAAGGCAGAACTTATGGAATGAAAACAAAACCTCTTGGGAAGGGATGGAATGTATTAAAGCTAACCGTAAAAGATGATCTTTTCACTGTTTACCTGAATGATAAAGAATTGTTCCAGGTTAAGGATGAAACCTTCACAGGTGCAGGTAAAATCGGGCTCTGGACTAAAGCCGATGCCGTAAGTTATTTTGATGATCTTGAGGTAATTCCACTTGATTAAATGGCATGAGATAGCCATATTAACTGAATTCAATAAAATAAATCAGAAACCCTTTATTTACTTTTTTCGTTAAATTATTCCGGTAATACAGGTAAAAACAAAAAAATCATTTACTTTTACAACATATTTCCAAAGATTCATGCAGAAATTAATGCCCATACCAGAAATCTTTCACTTAAAACTTCCGTATAGGGACATGGGTCATTCTGCCAATTTTACTACTTCCACCACAACCCCTTTGGGGGTATAAATTATTCTTCACATATAAATATATTATTGTTTCGGTACCACCGGTAATTATTCTCATTTTCACTTATTAACATTCATAACATATGAAGGTTTTAAAATTTGGAGGTTCCTGCCTCCGGTCAGCAAATGACATTAAAAATATAAAAAATATAATCAATGAAGAGGCTAAAACCTCACCATTAGTCGTAGTTCTTTCTGCATTTCAGGAGATTACCAACCAACTTGAGATATGTGGCATCTCAGCTCTAAATCCATCATCAGGTTTTAAACCAGGTCTGAATGATATTGAGAATTTTCATCTTTCCCTTGCCAAAGAACTTTTCCCGGTTGCCGGTCAGAGTGAAATCATTGCCAGAATAAAAGTAATGATCAACGAAATTGAAGATATTTGTACAGGTATTTCATTCTTAAAAGAATTTACCCCAAAAACCAAAGACTCCCTGATTCAATACGGAGAGCTTCTTTCATCTGCAATTATCTCGGAATATTTATCACTGGATTTATCAAACATTGCCTATACGGATGCACGCTTAATACTCGTAAGCGACGAAAATTTTGGCAAAGCAAATCCTGATTTAAAATTATCCTTTAAAAAAATCCGTAAATACTTAAAGGACAGTGATAAAACTCACATTATCCCCGGGTTTATTGCATCCACAAATAATGGTACAGCAAGTACCCTTGGACGGGAAGGTTCAGATTATACGGCTGCTATCATTGCCTCTGCGCTTAAGGCAAAAAGATTTGAAAAATGGACGAATGTTGACGGAATTATGACAGCTGACCCAAAGCTTGTAAAAAATGCTTCTCCGGTTAAGAAACTTTCCTACAATGAAGCAATGGAACTTGCTCATTTTGGTGCAAAAGTCATTTATCCACCCACTCTGCATACTGTTTTTGAAAATAGAATCCCGGTAATCATCCGGAATGCTTTCAAGCCGGAAAACCAGGGTACAAAGATTCATGCCGGACTAAATGATAAAAGACCAACAGTAATTGGATTGTCTAACATCCCACAAATTGCTCTGCTCACACTTTACGGAAGCGGAATGATAGGGATTCCAGGAATTTCCCAACGACTTTTCGGTGCGCTGGCAGAAAAAAAAGTCAATATTGTTTTTATCACCCAGGCATCTTCTGAACACTCCATCACCATAGGGATAAACCAAAGTGAACTTAAACCGGCAAAGAAGGCCATCTCGGAAGAGTTTTCTATGGAAATGGAAGTTGGAAAAATCCATGAACCTGAGGTTGAACAAGACCAGTCTATTATTGCAATCGTTGGAGACCGTATGAAAAAAAGTACCGGACTGGCAGGAAAAGCATTCAGTACATTGGGAAAAAACGGGGTAAACATCCGATCAATTGCACAGGGTTCCAGTGAAAGGAACATCTCAATGGTTGTACATAAAAATGATCTGAAGAAAGCAATGAATGTGCTGCATGAAAGATTCTTTTTATCAGGCACTAAACAATTGCATCTTTTTCTTATTGGTACCGGAAATGTGGGATCTGCATTGTTGCAACAAATTGACGAGCAAAAAGAGTATCTTAAACAACAGCATTCCATTATTTTAAATTTAACCGGAGCTGCCAACAGTAAAAAAATGCTTTTTAAAAAAGAAGGTATCTCCATTCATTCGTGGAAACATGATCTTGACAAAAACGGTGAAAAAATGAATCCTTCTGACTTTTTGAAAAAAGCAATAAGTCTGAACCTGAGAAACAGTATTTTTATTGATGAAACAGCCAGTGAAAGGATCATACCATTGTATCAACTATTTCTGAAATCAAGTTTCAATGTGGTAACTTCCAATAAGATAGCAGCATCTTCGGCTTATGATAGATACCGAAAATTAATTGAAACCGCTCGTGCAAAAAATGTAAAATTCCTGTATGAAACGAATGTTGGAGCAGGGCTTCCATTGATCAAAACCATCCATGATCTGATTAACAGTGGTGATAAAATCACCGGATTTCAGGCTGTATTATCCGGAAGCCTGAATTTTATCCTGAATTCGTTCAATGAGAAACTACCGTTTTCAAAGACTGTGCAAAAAGCGGTGGAAGAAGGCTTTACCGAACCCGATCCCCGGATAGACCTGAGCGGAACAGATGTTAAAAGAAAACTTCTTATCTTAGCCAGAGAATGTGGCTATCAATTGGAAATGGAGAATATAGAGTCATTGCCCTTTGTACCTGAATCCTGCTTCTCTTCGACAAAAGAAGCATTTATTGAAAAACTTTCGAAGCAGGATGCTTATTTCGAAAATATACGTAAAACTGCTGTACAAAGCAAAAAGAGACTGAGATATGTGGCGGATTTCAAACCAGGAAAGGCTACAGTAGGATTACAGAATGTAAATGAGACCCATCCCTTTTATGTATTGGACGGGAAAGACAACATTCTGCTACTATATACACAAAGATACGAGGAACAACCAATGGTTATTAAAGGAGCAGGTGCAGGTGCGGAAGTTACGGCATCCGGGGTATTTGCCGATATCATGAGAATTGCCATCGGATAAACATAAAATAAAAACCACAAACTATGGAAACTGGAAAAGAGATCAGTGTTTTTGCTCCGGCGTCAGTAGCAAACGTAACCTGTGGATTCGACATTTTAGGATTTCCATTGAATGGCACTGGTGACAAGTTGTGGATGAAATCCATTCCCGAACCGGTAATAAAAATTAAAACTATTAAAGGCTTTGACCTTCCGCTTGATCCTGAAAAAAATGTAGTGGGAGTAGTTATTAAGAAATTTATGCAGGATATGCATATAAAAACCGGATTTGAACTAAGTATCCGGAAAGGGGTTAAGCCAGGTAGCGGAATGGGTTCCAGTGCTGCCAGTGCTGCCGCTGCTGCTTTCGCCGTAAATGAACTGACCGGCAAACCTCTTGCTACCAAAGATCTGATTAAATATGCCATGGAAGGAGAAAAACTCGCCTCAGGAAATGCCCATGCTGATAATGTGGCTCCGGCATTACTTGGGAATTTCATCCTTATCAGAAGCTATGATCCGCTGGATATCATTCAACTGGATGCACCTGAAGAATTATATTGCACTGTAGTTCACCCTCATATTCAGGTAAAAACAGAAGATTCAAGAATGATCCTGAAAAAACAAATCCCCTTGAAAAAGGCCATTGAACAATGGGGAAATGTAGCCGGACTAATTACCGGGATATTAACTTCCGATTATGAACTCATTGGCCGTTCCATGAAGGATGTAATTATAGAGCCAGTCCGGTCTATTCTGATACCTAAATTTGATGAAGTGAAAAGTTCCGTAATGAAAGCCGGGGCACTTGGTTGCGGCATTTCCGGATCGGGGCCTTCCATTTTTACATTTTCACAAGGAGAAAAAAATGCCGCGAAGGTACAGCGTAAAATGAGTCATATATATAAGACCCTAGGTGTGGATTTTGATATTTATGTTTCAAGAATTAATAAACAGGGAACACAAGTGTTGTAGAGACAGAGAATCAGGGTAAGCAATAAACATCATGGAAAAGATGGAAAAGTGGAATAATGGGATGGAATTATTAACCATTGATAAAAATAAAAAACGAATTGTTGAGACCTTTTAATAATATTACAGAAATGAAATACATCAGCACCCGGAATAAATCGAAAAAAGTCAGTTTCAGAGAAGCCGTTTTAAAAGGCATCCCGGATGATCAGGGCTTGTATTTTCCGGAAAATATCCCAGTGGTTTCAAAAGGAATATTTGCATCCGGAACAAAAGCCGATTTGCATGAAACTTCCTTTGAAATAGCCAGACGTTTCACAGGAACTGAGATTCCCGCTGTGAAATTATCTGAAATGATTGCAGAAGCACTGAATTTTGATATCCCTCTCATTGAAACGGAACCCGGCATTTACACGCTGGAGTTGTTTCATGGCCCCACTCTGGCTTTTAAGGATGTGGGTGCACGTTTCCTGGCACAATGTATGGCTTATTTTTCAAAAGACTCCTCCCCTCTCACCATTCTGGTGGCCACCTCCGGGGATACTGGTAGTGCCGTGGCCAATGGTTTTCTGGGTGTAGAAGGAATAAATGTGGTCGTTTTATACCCTTCCGGAAAAGTCAGCCAACTACAGGAGAAACAGTTTACTACTTTAGGTAAAAATATAACTGCCCTTGAAATAAACGGCAGTTTTGATGACTGCCAGCATATGGTAAAAGAAGCATTTGCAGATAAAGAACTTACAAAGAGAAGAAAACTGACTTCTGCCAATTCCATCAACATAGCACGGCTGATCCCTCAGTCATTTTATTATTTTCATACCTGGCATCAGCTTCCGGAAAAACAACTTCCGGTTGTGATCTCCGTTCCAAGTGGTAATTACGGAAACCTCACTGCCGGACTGCTTGCAAAGGAAATGGGACTGCCGGTTTCAAAATTTATCGCAGCCTCCAATGTAAACCGGCCGGTTCCGGATTATCTTGAAACCGGGGTATTTTCTCCACGGCCCTCCATTGGAACCATTGCAAACGCAATGGATGTGGGAAACCCTTCAAATTTTGAAAGGATACTAACGATTTATCAGCATTCTCATAAGAAAATCACTGAAAAAATTGAAGCAATGAGTTTTACAGATGATCAGATACGATCCATCATACACGAAGCTTATTTAAAAACCGGCTATCTGCCTGATCCTCACGGAGCCACAGCCTATGGAGCCTTAAAAATAATTCAACAAAACAAAAAGATTACCGGAATCTTTCTGGAAACAGCGCATCCGGCAAAATTTCATTCCGTAATTCAACAAGCAACCGGAATAAAAACAGAAATACCAGAAAAGCTAAAACGGTTTGACAAAGGTAAAAAACAATCCATTCCGATGAAGAATAAATACCAGGAGTTAAAAGGTTTTCTATTAGCCTGAACTTCATTAAACACAGGACTTTCGTTTTTTAAAAGTCTCAACTTTAAAAATTCGAATTCAACAAAAATACTGATTTTCAGTTTTTTAAAGTACAAAAACAGCAATAGTCATTAAAATTTGTGTATCTTTGCACTCCAAATTTTTAAAAAGTAATCTATTGACATTTAATGAAATGGGCTTTTCGCCCGAACTATTGAAAGGGATTGAAGAGCTTGGGTTCACCGAACCCACACCTATTCAGGAAAAAATTATACCCATTGTTTTTGAAACCGAAAATGACCTTGTTGGTCTTGCACAAACCGGAACCGGCAAAACTGCCGCTTTTGGCTTACCTATTATTGAACAAACAGACATTCAAAGTAAATCTGTACAGACACTGATTTTATCTCCCACACGGGAGTTATGTATTCAAATCTCAAAAGATTTACAAAATTTCTCAAAACATATAAAAGGATTCAGAGTAGTTCCCGTATATGGTGGAGCAAATACCGATACTCAGGTCAGAGCCCTGAAAAAAGGAGCACATATTATTGTTGCTACACCAGGCAGAATGCTGGATTTAATTAATCGAAAAGCTGCAAATATTACAAAGATAAGAACTGTAGTACTTGATGAAGCAGATGAAATGCTCAACATGGGCTTCCGGGATGAGCTTGATGGTATCCTGGAAAAATCTCCAGATAAAAAACGGACATTGCTTTTTTCAGCTACTATGCCCAAAGAAGTCGCACGTATTGCGAGAAATTACATGAACAATCCTGTGGAAGTCAGGGTCGGGAAACAAAATGCAGGCGCTGAAAACGTACAACATATTTACTATCAGGTTCATGCACGTGATCGTTACCTTGCTCTTAAACGGATCGCTGACATTAATCCGGACATATACGGAATTGTATTTTGCAGGACAAGGATGGAAACTAAGGACGTAGCAGACAAGCTGATCAAAGACGGGTACAATGCAGATGCTCTTCACGGGGATCTCTCCCAGGCCCAGCGTGACCATGTGATGAAGCGTTTCAGAAACAAAACTCTGCAGATGCTTGTGGCTACTGATGTGGCCGCCCGTGGCATTGATGTAAACGACATTACCCATATTATCAACTATAATTTACCGGAAAGCCTGGAAGTATATACTCACAGGAGCGGAAGGACAGGTAGGGCAGGAAAATCAGGAATCTCGATTTCTATTGTAAACTACCGGGAAAAAAGCAAAATACCACAGATCGAAAAGCTTATAAACAAAAAATTTAAAAAATCACCTGTTCCCACCGGGGAGGAGATCTGTAAAAAACAGCTTTTCAAACTTATTGACAAAATGGAAAATGTTGAGGTGGATGAGGCACAGATTGAACCTTTTATGGATACAGTAAATAAAAAACTGGAATGGCTCAGTAAAGAGGAGATTATTAAACGTTTTGTGTCCCTTGAGTTTAACCGTTTTGCCGAATATTATAAAAATGCTCCTGACCTTAATGAGAAAGCTGAAGAGAAAAGAGAAAGCAAAAGCAGACGTGACAGAAGAAACGGCAGTAATCAGGATGAAAGCCGGAAAAGAAGAGGACAGAAGGGAAATTCCAGATTTTACATAAATATCGGGAAAAAAGATGGTATTAATCCTAAGGATATTATTGGCCTGATCATTGATTCTACAAAAGACCGGGGTATTAATATTGGTGTAATAGATTTGAAAGACAGTTTCTCTTTTTTTGAAACAGGAAAACAAAATGCAGAAATGATTCTGAAATCATTCAAAAATATGAATTATAAAGGCCGTAATTTAAGAGTTGAGCTTGCTGAACCGGATAATGAGGCTCCCCGAAGAAAAGGAAAACGCAGAAGAATATAGTTCTTCTGCCAAGAAAACAAGCAGTCATCAATCTTTTGTCCAGATTCGGGTGTTCAGATTTAGTTCTTTCACAATAATCCGGATAATATTGAATTGTTCGTTCATCTGCCGCATATCCTCAAAACGTACTCCTGATTTAAAAATGCGTGGTTCAAAAAGATCCTTACTAAAGCCCATGGCAAAGTAAACCCTTGAGCCAATAAAAGAAAAATACACATTTTTACTGAAATTGTTCCTGATATTCATCATTGCTTCCATCATACTTGGAGTCATAACATACCGTGATTCAATCTGATCGGAACCATAAACAGCAAATTTCTTTTCAAATTCGGTATTTTCCAGTTTTATAAGTTTCCCCCGGCCACTCATCTTTTGGAGTTTATTGCCAAATCTCCCAAACAAGCGCTCGGCAGAATCCGGGACCACAATCGTTTTTCCCTGAATTTCCTTATTAAAATCGGCATGTCCGAAAATACCTTTAAAAATAGTATGCCACTCGGTTTTGCTTTTTCCGTCGCTGTCTGTTGTTTCTGTTTTATACTCCGTATGCAATTCCGAAAACCTGAAATCGGTCTTCTCAATGACTCCTGAGACCAGGTCATCCCCCCTGTACCGGTCATATCTCGTTGGAAAAAGTTCACTCGCACGGTAGCTGTTTTCAGAGATTTTTCCATCAGGCTGATAATTCCAATCCGGGTCAATTAATTTTACGATTTCCTTAACCACCTTCATCTTAAATTCACGCCGGTACAGGTATTTGGATCTCTTCATCCTGATTAAAAGAACTAAAAAAACAATAACACCTCCAATAGCCATGTAAAACATAAACGGATATTTACTATTAAGGAAGAATCCCAGTAAAAATGAAGAACCCATTCCAAGCAGGTAAAAGATATATTTATACATCAGCTTCTTTCTCCGACTTTCAAGGGACTGCAGACTTGGTTTTAATTGGTTTTCAAAAAGCTGTTTTAGTTCTTCGTTTGATTTCATTGTCAATAACTCCTGTTTTTTAATAATTTTTAATATTTGTTTTATAAGTATGAAAATATTCTGACTACTGTCCCGGGTAATACAAAATGCGGAAAAACTCCACATAATCCGGCAGATTTATCAGTTTTCAGCAAAACCAAACTGGATTGTCATGAATATCGGCAGAATTCAGACTCCGGAGATGAATACTAACTATTAAACAAATCTTTGGCATTTACATTTTGACGTTCTACATCTGGGATTTCAAAGACTTTTTTCGGAACAAGTTTCATCATGCCTGCAATAATACTTGAAGGGAACATCTGAACACCATTATTAAAGTCGGTAACAGCAGCATTATATGCACGGCGGGAAGCTGAGATTTGCGACTCCACTTCATTCATTGTCCTTTGCAAATTTAAAAAATTCTGGTTGGCTTTTAGATCCGGATAGTTTTCAACAGCTACCATGATTCCTTTCATTGCGTGGGTAATCTGGTTATCCAGGTCAACTTTTGACTCATCGCTCAAATCTGCATTCAGAGCCTTTGTACGAAGTTCTGTTACTTTAGTCAGTAGTTCCCTTTCGTGGGTCATGTATTGCTTTACGGTTGAAATCAGGTTTGGGATCAGATCATACCGTTTCTTCAGCTGAACATCCATGCCACCAAAGGCATTAACTACTTCATTTTTCTTCCGGATCAGACCGTTGTACATGGACATCACAATTAATCCAAGTACTACAACTACAACAATAATAATTAACAATGGGCTCATTTTCATTTCCTTTTTTAGGTTAATAATAAGATTAAAATAATACTTGTCTCCAGATAAAGACGGTCGTTGATTATTGAAAACCAAAGTTAAAATAAATATCATTCCCCAATACCAATTCTGTAAAATAAAATTGGAAGTTTTTTCTCAAATGAAAATATTTCAGAAAAACCATGAAAAATTTTACATTTGACCTGAATATAAATTCGAAAACATGAACAAATATATATTAGTCAGTCTTTTAAGCCTGTTGTACCTTTTTTCCTGTCAAAAAAGCGGAATAGGTAAGGAGAAATTTGAATTGGTAACCTTCTCAACTGAAGACAACGGCTTAATTGAAGCAGCATTTTTCAAAGCCTCATCGAAAAAGGCTGTAATATTTGCTCATGGAGCCGTTTTCAATAAAGAAAGCTGGTATTTTCTTACCGAAAAATTCCAGCAACAAAATGTCTCCTGCCTGTCAGTTGATTTCAGGGGCTATGGCAACAGCAAATCCGGGAGTACAAACAATAAAATGTATGATATTCTTGGTGCTATTACCTGGCTGAAAAATAATGGTTTCAATGATATCAATATAATTGGAGGAAGCATGGGTGGCGCAGCGGTACTTTCTGCCTTGGAAGCCAACCAAATACCCATTGATAAGGTTTTGTTGCTTGCTCCTGCCGGAGGACCTCCGATAAAATCCACAGAAATCCAAAAATTATTTGTTGTTTCAAAAGATGAAGGCCTGTACAACCGGGTTATGGATATCTATCAAAAGTCTTCAAGTCCGAAAGGAATAGAGGTATATCCGGGAAATACTCATGCTCAGCATTTGTTCAAAACAGATTTTGCAGAGAAACTTGAAAAACTGATACTGGATTTTATAGGTGCTGCCTGAAATCAATAAACCCAGCCCAGAATTCCCATTCCGACGATGTTCATTACAACCGGAACAGAATAGATGATAGCAAGAGTAATGATCTTTGCCCTTATGGTTTTGCGGGTAATCACAAACCAGGCGCCCAGGTAGAAATGCAAATATCCAAAAAGGAAAATCAGGATAATTCCTGAAAAAGAACGGTTCCAGAAAGGATATTCCCAGATAAGCAGGCCTCCTTTATTTAAAAACCATTCAATAAAAACACTGAAAGCGGAATATCCAATTGCCCAGAAAAGAGGATTCGGAAGCCCTAATATCTTCTTCTTTTTGTCTTCTTCCAATGTATGATACCAAAGGATTCCGGCAAGAAGAAACATAAATATGATCTCGACATTCCAACCTACCATTGTACGTAACGCAGTATCACCAGGAGCAGTCCAGAATGCAGAACGGTTTGTTAACACCAATACCCAACCGTTCCAGGTTTCATTAAAAAAGTCAATTCCAAAAATAGTTAGACCGGCAAAGATGGCATCATAATTTCCGGTTTTCCGGCCTTCTTTTATCTCTTTAACATAGATATAAATCAAAATAGTAAGCAAAGGGATTACATACCATTTTAACATGCTCAGATCTCTGAGACTGCTTAATGCTTCTAAAGATGCTTCAGTCATGATGGGTAAAATTAAGGTTTAGTTTAGTGGAAATTCAATGCAAATTACACTATTTTTATAATAATCCAAAGGATTAAAACCTATATTTTCCCAACCTGTAGCTTTATCAGGTCCATAAACTCATCAAACAAAAAAGCTGTATCTGTTGGTCCTCCCGAAGCCTCCGGGTGAAATTGTGTAGAAAAGATTGGTTTTGATTTATGCTTCATTCCCTCATTGGTCTGATCATTGATATTAATGAACAATGATTCCCATTCATTCCCAAGAGAGTCATTATCCACTGCAAAACCATGATTCTGAGAAGTAATATATGCTTTATTTGTTCCCACTTTCAATACCGGCTGATTATGACTGCGATGACCGTATTTCAGCTTATATGTGTCGGCACCCGAAGCCAGTGAAAGCAGTTGATTCCCCAGGCAAATCCCAAAAACAGGCTTATCCTCCTCCAGGGCAACTTCCAGCTGTTTTATTGTTTTGGTACACATTTTCGGATCACCCGGACCGTTGGAAATAAACAAACCGTCATATTCTTCTTTAGAAAGATCTGTATCCCAGGGAACCCTGATCACTGTAGTGCCTTTTTCCAGAAAGTACCGGATTATATTATTTTTTACTCCGCAGTCCACCAGCAGGATTCTATATTTCCCGTTACCATAAACCTCCCGTCTTTTTGTACTGACTGCCGCCACGAGATTCTCCTTATTCGGATCATACCAATCCACATCCTTGTCATCCACTATAATTTTTCCCAGCATGGTACCTTTTTCCCTGAGCTTTTTCGTCAATGCACGCGTATCTATTCCAAATATCCCCGGGATATCATTCTTTTTCAGCCATCCGGCAAGGCTATCTTCGGCATTCCAATGACTGTAATCAAACGAATAATCAGATATTACCAAACCTGAAATCTGAATTTTATCCGACTCATAAAATTTCAGCATCCCACCTTTTTCCTCAGAAACCGGTACACCATAATTTCCGACCAGAGGATAGGTAAGAACAAGTATCTGTCCTTTATACGAAGGGTCAGTTAAACTCTCGGGGTAACCTGTCATCGCAGTATTAAAGACCACCTCTCCGGCCATTGACTCGGGGGCTCCAAAAGATTTTCCATCCAGTTCGGTACCATCCTCAAGTATAAGTCTAATATTCACAGTTTCAGCCATGTTAATTTTTTAAATTTATTTTCCTTTTATTGCTTTTTCAATTCTGTTCAGGGCTTCTTCCACCGTTGATCTGGGACATGCCAGATTCATTCTTTGAAAACCTTCACCACCATCTCTGTAAGTTCTTCCGTCATTCATTCCAACCTTTGCCTTATTTATCATGAATGATTTCAGCTCATCTCCTTCCATTCCCAACGCACTAAAGTCAATCCATGCAAGATAGGTTGCTTCTGCAGGAGTAAGGTGAACCTCCGGTAGATTTTTTTTCAAAAAATCATCCAGATATTCAAAATTATCCCGGACGTATCCTAATACCTGATTTAGCCAGTCTTCTCCATGTAAATAGGCAGCTTCCGAAGCGACCATACCAAAAACATTCCCTCCGGAAATATGAAAACGCTCCAAATATTCTTCGAAGCTGGTTCTTTTTTCCTTATCTGAAATAATAACCGAAGAAGTTGAGAGACCTGCAAGATTAAAAGTTTTGCTTGGCGCCATACAGCTTAATGTACCGGCAGCTATCTCATCGCTTAGCGAGGCTACCGGAATATGCTTGTTCCCCGGTAAGGAAAGATCGGAGTGAATTTCATCCGAAACAATCAGAACATCGTGTTTCACACAAAGATCAGCCATTTTTTTCAACTCTTCAGCTGTCCAGGCCCGTCCAACCGGATTATGGGGATTTGATAATAAGATCATTTTCACCCCCGGAAGCTTTTTTTCAAGATCATCAAAGTCCATTTCGTACCTTCCATTACTGTATCTCAGCGGATTAAAAACCATCTCCCTATAATTATTTTCCACTGAAAAGAAAAATGGATGATATACCGGAGGCTGGATCAGAATTTTCTCCCCCGGTTTGCTAAAAGCCTGAATGATAAAATTAAGTGCAGGAACTACCCCCGGGCTAAAAAGGATCCAGTCTTTTTCAACCTTCCAACCATGCCTCTTTTCAAGCCATTGAATGAATGAATTGTAATAAGAATCCGGACGCATTGTATATCCGTAAAGCGGATGATCAGCCCGTTGCTTTAATGCTTCTGTCACCTCAACCGGAACCGGAAAATCCATGTCAGCCACCCACATGGGAATCAGGTCTTCTGTGCCAAAGAAATAATTTCTTGCATCAAATTTTACTGAATGTGTACCCTCCCTGTCAACTACCTTATCAAAATCATATTTCATATTATTCCTCCGGTAAAAGTTCCAAAATTACAAAATACGGGCTGTGATCAGAAGCAACTTTCTCATCAACTACCCTGGTTTCCAATACCCTCCATCGATTTAAGGGTGCATACATAATATAATCAATTTTTTTAGCTGGACCTGAAGAAGGATATGTAGCCTGTATATTATCTCCTGCTGCCATAGTCCACTTCTGTGTCAAAATATTGATGGGTTCGCTTCCCGGTTCCGCATTTAAGTCCCCGGCAAGTAAAGCCGGATGATGGATCGAATTTAACAGCTCATTTAATTGTTTTGCCTGTAAAACACGATCGGGGGAACCTGCCTCATGATCAAGGTGAGTTCCGATAAAACTAATTACATCACCATTTGATAGTTTCACTACCACTTCCAGTGCCGCCCGGGGTTCATGACCTTTGGTGTATTCGAGCGGATGAACTTTGGTTGATTGAAAAGAATATTTTGACAAAATCCCTTCCCCGTACTCACCTCCATCATAAGTCATTGCTTTCCCAAAAAGAGGAGCCATACCGGTCCGGATACCAAGCTCAGTGACCAGATCCATTTTTTTTGCCCGGTTGGTTTTAAAATCCACTTCCTGAAGGGCAACCAAATCAGGATCAAGCTTTTTTATAACCGAAGCAATCAGATCCAGATCAAAATCCCCCTTCATGGTTGCGCCATGATAAATATTAAAAGTCAGCACTTTAAGTTTTACAGAGCCCGCTCCTATGTCAGGGACCTTCCCGAATGCTGAAACCGTAAATACCAGCAATAAAAAAAGCGTATTAAAAAGTTTAAATTGTCTTTTCAAGGTTGAAGTTCTTTTTTGGATCATTTATGGCTATTTTAAAAATTTCAACAAAAATAGAAATACACTTTTGATTTTGACCGAAGATTTGCGAAATTTATCACAAATTTGTAACATTTCAGCCTAATGGCTGGCTCAGATGTAAAACCTCATCCTTAGAATTGAATTTATGGATTATGTAAAGCCAAAAAAATCTCTGGGTCAGCATTTTCTAACAGACCACAACATTGCCCAAAAAATCGTAAGAAGTCTGGATACTTCCTCAACTTCCAATGTGGTTGAATTAGGCCCAGGGAAAGGGATCCTTACAAAATATCTGCATCAGGATGAAAAGATAAACCTGCGGCTGGTAGAAATTGATGGAGAATCTGTTAGCTGGCTACATCAACATTATCCTTCCCTGGGAAACAGAATTATACAAGCAGATTTTCTAAAAATTGATCTTAAAGAGCTATTTGTCGAGCCTTTTCTACTGATCGGGAACTTTCCCTATAATATTTCCAGCCAGATTTTTTTCAGGGTGCTTGAAAACAAAGATCAGGTTCCGGGGGTTGTTTGCATGATACAAAAGGAAGTATCTGAAAGAATTGCTTCAAAGCCAGGCTCTAAAGCATATGGTATTTTAAGTGTCCTGCTTCAGACATTTTATGAGGTTGAGTTCCTTTTTACTGTAAATGAAAAGGTTTTTGATCCCCCACCAAAAGTTAAGTCAGCTGTTATAAAATTCAAACGAAATGGAAGGGAGACTTTGGGCTGCGATACCAGTTTGTATTTTAAAGTAGTGAAAACGGCATTTAATCAACGCAGGAAGATGCTCAGAAATTCACTTAAAAACCTTTTACCGGAAGCAACAGAGAAAGAAAGAATGCTTCAGCGCAGGCCTGAACAACTCTCTGTGGAGGAATTTATTGAACTTAGCCGGTTTATTGAAAAGAATCTGCCAAAAAATGTTTAAATTGACACCGAAAAACAACCAGACATGCCTTTTGAGTTAACAAAAGATTTTATTGAGGAGTTGCGCACTGCCATTGAAAACAAGGATGAAAAAACGGCACTGAAAATCCTTGACTCATTACATGCAGCAGATATAGCTGAGATTTATGATGCAGTAAATATTGACGAAGCAAAATTCCTGTATCTTCTCCTGGATAAAGAAACCGCTGCCGATACTTTAGCAGAGTTAGACGAAGACGACAGGGAAAGATTTCTAAAAGTATTACCAGGTGATGTAATTGCCCGACAGTTCATTGAAAAAATGGAATCGGATGATGCTGCAGATATCATTGGTGATCTGGATGAAGAAAAAAAGGAACAGGTTCTTTCTCATATTGAGGATATTGATCAGGCAGGCCACATCATTGACTTGATGTCTTATGATGAGGATACAGCCGGTGGCCTTATGGCCAAGGAACTTATTAAGGTAAACGAAAACTGGACACTGACCAACTGTCTGAGGGAAATGAGGAAACAAGCGGAGGAGATCAGTGAAGTTTATTATGTTTACATGGTTGATGACAATGACATTCTAAGGGGAACCGTATCTCTGAAAAGGATGCTATTAAGTGATAACAGAAAGAAAGTCAAGGACATCGCAAATTTTGATGTAATTTCTGTAAAAACAGAAACTCCCAGGGAGGAGGTTGCCGGAATTATGGAGAAATATGACCTGGTAGCCCTTCCGGTTGTTGATTCCATCGGTCGTCTCCTTGGACGGATTACCATTGATGATGTGGTAGATGTGATCAAGGAAGAAGCCGAAAAGGATTACCAGATGGCATCCGGTATCTCTGAAGACATTGAATCCACCGATAAAGTATGGGTACTGACAAGAGCCCGTATTCCATGGCTTCTGATCGGCTTACTGGGAGGTATCCTGGTAGCGAATGTAATAGGTATTTATGAGGTGGATTTGGGAATGTATCCTGAAATGGCATTTTTTATCCCACTGATCGCAGCCATGGGGGGAAATGTGGGTGTTCAGTCTTCGGCAATCATTGTTCAGGGCCTTGCCAATAATACCCTTGGGATAGAAAGCACGGTAAAGAAACTCGGAAGGGAATTTGTGGTAGCCAGTATTAACGGAGTGATTCTTTCTATAATAATTTTCGTTTACAATCTTTTTGCCAGTGACACTTATGCGCTTACCCTGACGGTAAGTATTGCACTGTTTTCCGTGATTATTTTTGCTTCTTTTTTCGGAACACTGATTCCACTGGCACTAAATAAACTTAAAATCGATCCTGCCCTGGCAACCGGACCATTTATCACTACATTAAATGACATCATGGGTTTATTTATTTACCTGATGATCGGCAGGATCCTTTTTGCTGTTCTTTAAAATGATTAACTATACTACGTATGAATTATAATCAGCTACTGTTATTTCTTCTTTGGGATATAGTGATATGATTCGCCCCAGATCATCATTAAGTATGGATAACCGGAACTTAAAAACTCTTTGAGTGAAGGTTCTGAAAATACAGTATCACCCCAAAATGGGTCGCGGTCATAAACTTTATGGCCTAATTCATCTTCGTGGCCGAGAATTGTCATTTCAGGATCAAAACCTTTCGCTATCCTGGTCAATTCGTTTGTCCAGTTTGTTGGAAACATTATATCTACATGGAAATTATTTGAAACTTTATCAATCCAGTCATAGTCAATCATAAAGGCACCTTCATTTATCTGATCGCCAAGATGTGCTACGTTGATTCCTTCAGGGGTAAGAACCAAAGGTACATTCACGTCTGTTCCTGACATTTGGTGCCCCGGATAAATAACCACGTTTAAGTTCATCTTTCCGTTCTTAATCTTTAGTTCCTGAACTTTATTGGCTTCCCGTTTAAGATGGGTAATTTTTGAATAAATCGGATCTTCTTTCCAAAATTGATCAGGTGCAACTACCGGTTTTCCGGCATCGATAAAAATCTGGGCCACAGTTTTGTCCTGATGATCATCGTGTTTATGGCTAACGAAAAGCACATCGCATTGCTCTGCAAAACGTTTTATGATGTCCGTTGAGAGTTCAAAATCCTTACTGTCTGCCGAAGCCGCCCTAACCAAATCAAATACTATGGTTACACTATTTGTTTTTATAACAAAGCCCATGTTGTAGAGTTTCCATATTTTTGCGCCTTCGTCAACCCGGGTGTTTTCAATGTCGGTAATTGCTTTTTCAATGCGCATGTGAAAAAAATCCTGCACCGGTTTCCTGAAAGCCACATATTTATCATGCATCACGGCATCATACAAATATAAAGCTGTCTGGCGGATTCTTGCAGCGGGATATTTTGGTGGGTTTGCATCCATCACTTCGGCTACCTCACGTAGCAGGGCTTCCTGTTGCCTGTCCATATAATCGTTACTTTTTGCACTCAGGCAAGGATCAATTATATCTTTGGTTTTGTTCTCCTGTGCGTTTATATGCGAAATCCCAGTTATCAATATTGCAAGGATTATTCTAAAAGTTTTTTGTTTCATATTATTTAAATTCTGATAGATATTCTAATTTTATTATTCTTTAAATTCCTCCTGTATAATCATACCTTTTTCTACCTGTTTTCCTCTGTGATACCTTTCCATGAATCGGTACGAAAGGGAGAAGCCGGGAGGCCAGCTTTATTGTATAAGTTACATATTGGATTGGATGCCCATGCATATCTTACGGCTACCGGATTTTTAACTTTCGGGCTTGAGACAATTACTGTATTTCCATCAATTTTTGCACCGGCCCAAACAAATTTTTTGTCGGCACCGGCAATGGTAAAGCCTTTTAATGATGCACTTCCTTTTACTTCCAAACCACTATCAATGTGCGTAAAGCTTAATCGGATTTTATTGCCATCAACCTGCATCGATTTATATAATGGCCCGGAGTTCTCGATTTTCCGGCCATAGCTAAATCTTAATGCATTCAATGCCAACCGACGCCCCACCTCTTGCTTGTTTTTGGGATGAATGTCATTAGCATCACCTATGTCGATTGTCACAGCCATACCGGTGTTCGGTAACGATAAAGTCATTAACTGGGCTTCACGTAATTCAGCCCATTCATCGTCCCCGGGGACTGACTGAGGTTGTAAAAAATTGGCCAACTGAACAAAATAGAAAGGAAAGTCGCCCTGGTTCCAATGAGAACGCCAGTCTGTGATCAGTGCAGGGAAAAGCGTTCTGTACTGAAATGCCCTTCCGGCATTAGCTTCACCCTGATACCATATTGCTCCCCGAAATGTAAGAGGAATAAGCGGATGTATCATCGCATTGTATAAAACCGAAGGACGGTTAGGGTCATTGGGCGATTTTGGAACGGGTTGTACATTCAATCCAATCTTGTATTTCCATACACCGCTGAGCGATAATGTTTTACCTGAATTACCCGTAATCTTCAATTGCTCAGGCTGACCATATATTCCACCATTGTTGCCTATATCGAAAACCCGGACGGCAATAACATTCTCACCTTTTTTTATGATTGGTTTGGGTATTTTGTAAACTCTCTTTTCACTTGCGCCCCTGGTAGCCCCAACCTTTACCCCATTGAACCAGGTAATATCATCGTCATTTACCGGCCCGAGATGCAATGTCAATTCCTGCCCGCTCATCGATTGGGGAATATTTATTTCTTTTCTAAACCAGACAACACCATCCAGATCCTTGTATCCGGCTCTTTCCCATAAAGTAGGAAGCTTCATTTCCTGCCAGTCTGAAGTTTTCAGATCGGGAGCATTCCAGATATATTTTCCGTCACGAATACCGGCATCAGGTTCTTTCATCTTTTTCTCACGGATTTTTAATTTGGCCTTATATTCTTTTAGGGCTTCGTCCATACTGGTTGTATCCTTTTCAAGCAATTCAACTTTATCTGCAAAATCAGGAAATGTTTTGAGCGTTTCCGCACTTGTCCAGGCTTCTGCTATCGTGCCTCCCCATGATGAATGAATAAGTCCGACAGGAATATTTAAATCTTTATACAAAGCCCTGCCAAAAAAGTAAGCCGTAGCAGAGAATCCCTCAACCGTCCCCGGGCTGCATTTCTGCCATCCGGATGAATTAATTGTGTCTATCGGAACAGTGCTGGTAGCATGCTCTACAGTGAACAAGCGAATACCTGGATAATTAGCTTCAGCAACTTCTTTTTCAGCATTTAGTACTTTTGCCCATTCGCCATTTACAGGCATTTCCATATTGGATTGCCCGGAACAAAGCCACACTTCACCAATTAATACATTTTTAATTTTGCGTGTTTTCTCCCCTTTAATTATTAAATCATAAGGGCCCCCTGCTTGCATTGGTGGCAAGTGCACCATCCATTGCCCTTTATCATCGGCAATACTTTTTGTTTGGATATCATTTATTTCTACTTCAACCTTGCTTTTAGGTTCTGCAGTTCCCCAAATACTAATCTCCTTATTCCGTTGCAGGACCATGTTTTCTGTGAATAAAGAATTTAACACAATGTTTTTTGCCGGAGGAGGGGTAGTACAGCCAACAATTAACATCAAGGTTGAAAGGAAAATCGCAAAACATTTCAATGACTTAAACCTGGTTTTCATGTGTTTAAAATTTTATAATTTATTGATTTTCTGTTTGTCCGGTTTTGTCACGATTTTTGCTTCCTTCGGGCAAAAATAGCGCCAAAACCTACCTTTATTTACCTTTATACCCCGCA
>JANTGF010000077.1 GCA_024763075.1 Bacteroidales bacterium
TTTTCAGCAATAAAAAGCTGATAATAAACCAAGTATAATCTTTTGCAATAATTCAAGTGAAATTAAATTTTTTTTTTACCTTTTTTTTAACAAATTTCGCATTACAAAAATTAGAAAACCCTAGCACCATTTAACGTCTTATATCAATGAAGAAAGGTCACACTACTGTTTGGAAAAACTGTTTGAAAATTATTAAGGACAATGTTCCATCCATTAGTTTTAAAACCTGGTTTGAACCTATTGTACCTGTACGTTTGGTTGATAATGTATTAACCATTCAGGTTCCCAGTCCTTTTTTCTATGAATATCTCGAGGAACAATACATTGACATTCTTAAAAAGACACTGAGAAAAGAACTGGGCCAGAATGCCCGTCTGGAATACAGTGTGGTAATGGAGAATAACTCACATTCACAAAATAAGCCCTATACGGTTAAATTTCCGGCAAAGAACCAATCCACTTTAAAGAATAAGCTGGTTTCAGTTCCCATGGAGAATACCGGGAACATTATTAAAAATCCTTTTATTATCCCCGGAATTAAAAAATTACATGTTAACCCTCAGTTAAATGAAGCCTATTCATTTAATAATTTTGTTGAGGGCGAATGTAATCGTCTGGCACGGTCGGCCGGGTTCGCTGTTGGAAATAACCCGGGTGGAACTGCATTTAATCCGTTTTTTATATATGGTGACAGCGGCCTGGGAAAAACCCACCTGGCTCAAGCCATTGGCATCCAGGTGAAAGAGGCCCGTCCTGAAAAAATAGTATTGTACGTAACAGCCAATCTTTTTCAGACCCAGTTTGTCGAATCAATCAGAAACAATACAAAAAACGATTTCCTTCACTTCTATCAGATGATTGATGTGCTTATTATTGATGATGTGCAGGAATTTGCAGGAAAAGAAAAAACCCAGGATACCTTTTTTCATATTTTCAACCACCTGCATCAAAACGGAAAACAACTGATTCTTACTTCTGATAAAGCACCTGTTGAACTTCAGGGCCTTGAACAACGTCTGCTTTCCCGTTTCAAATGGGGGCTTGCAGCCGATCTTCAGTCACCCGATCTTGAAACAAGAATCGCAATTCTGAATAAAAAGATTTATAATGACGGGATTGAAATCGACCCATCTGTTGTTGAATACATTGCCACACATATTAAAACAAATGTGCGAGAACTTGAAGGTGCTTTAATTTCACTTCTTGCCCAATCTACCCTGAACAAGAAGGAGATAACCATTGATCTGGCAAGAGAAATGATTGACAAGCTGGTTAAAAACTCTTATCATGAAATCTCCATCAATCATATTCAAAAAGTTGTTTGTGAGTATTACAAGATCCCGCTTGACATGATCCAGAGTAAAACAAGAAAAAGGGAAATTGTTCAAGCCAGGCAAATTGCCATGTATTTCTCAAAAAGTCTCACAAAGTCATCCCTGGCAACCATTGGTGCAAAAATTGGTGGCAAAGACCACGCAACTGTCCTGCATGCCTGTAAAACGGTAAACAACCTGATTGACACCGACAAGAGATTCCGGATGCAGGTTCATGAACTTGAAAAAAAGTTAAAGATTTAACAATACAGAATTTATTATTGTTTGTTCCCAACGGGTAGTACAGGCCAGACGCTATAAAAATTCATATCTTCATTAAAAACATTCCATGCAAACGGTTAAAATATGAAAGTATCTGATATTTTAGCATCAGCACCCAAAATTAAACATCTGAATAATAATACCTTCTTTTTACTTGCAGGACCCTGTGCAGTTGAAAATGAAAAATTGGCAATGGAAATTGCTGAAAGAATAAAAACAATAACGGAAACCCTAAAAATTCCATTCATCTTTAAAGGATCCTACAAAAAAGCCAACCGGTCCAGAATTGATTCCTTTAGTGGTATTGGTGACAGAAAAGCATTAAAGATCCTGGGCAAAGTGAGTGAAATATTTGAGATTCCCGTAGTAACGGATATCCATTCAGCAAGTGAGGCAGAAATGGCAGCAGAATATGTGGATATCATCCAGATACCGGCTTTTTTGTGCCGGCAAACAGACATTCTGGCTGCAGCTGCAAAAACAAATAAGATCATCAATATAAAAAAAGGGCAATTCCTGGCTCCGGGTGCAATGAAATTTGCCGCCCAAAAAGTAGTTGATTCCGGCAATAAAAAAATCATCCTGACAGAAAGAGGTACAATGTTCGGTTATTACGATCTTGTAGTAGATTACCGCGGGCTGGTCGAAATGCAGGAATCAGGTTTCCCGGTTGTGCTGGATATCACACACTCTTTGCAACAACCCAACCAAAGCTCCGGAGTTACCGGTGGAAAGCCAAAATTAATTGAGACCATTGCCAAGGCAGGAATAGCAGTAGGAACCGATGGTATTTTCGTTGAAACCCACCCTGATCCACAAAAAGCTTTATCGGATGGTGCAAATATGCTTCCTCTCGACCAACTTGAAGATCTATTAAAAAAACTCCTTGCCATCCAAAAAGTTACCCGGTCATTTTAATTTCTTGCTTTCTTGTTTAAAAAAATTTTGCAATTCATCATATTTTGTCTAATTTTCCCATTCTTTATTAAAAGAAATCATAGCACTTAATTAAATTTATTCCATTATTCTTAAAGAAACTAAAATGAAAAAAATCATCTCTTTTGTTTTTGTCATATTTATGGCATTAAATGTAAATCTTAAAGCACAGGACCTGAAAGAAGTTTTAAATAACTACTACGATGCGGTAGGTATTGAAAACCTTAAAAACGTCAAAACAATCAATTTTACAGGAAAAGTTGTTCAGGGAGGCATGGAGCTTCCTTTTTCTATGTACCTTGCCCGTCCGCTGAAATACAGAATGGACATTACAGTCCAGGGACAACAAATAGTTCAGGCATATAACGGTAAAGACGGTTGGATGGTTAACCCGATGATGGGAAGTACGGAACCTCAGGACCTGCCACCTGAACAATTAAAACAAATGAAAAAACAAGCCGACTTTGAAGGGGAACTATATGATTATGAAAAAAAGGGTTCAACACTTGAACTTGTTGGAAACGAAGATTTTGAAGGCACAAAAGTTTATAAACTAAAATTAACCGACAAAGACGGGGATATCACCTATTATTATGTTGACTCTGAAACGTATGTGGTAATTAAAACCAATGCAAAACGAAATATCAACGGAACTGAGGTTGAGGGAGAAACTTTATTCAGCAATTTTCAAATGATTGACGGAATGGCTTTCCCATACAGTATTTCAACAGGAATGAACGGCCAGACTATGGCTGAAATTGTCATTGACAAAGTGGAATTTGGTAAAAAACTGGATCCTACATTTTTTGATAAACCGGAAAAACAATAGTTAGATCGCAGTTATTGCTTTCACTTTTCCGGTTTTTTATTCTTTAAATAATTAGGAGTTTCGCATCTTTTTGTTTTCATAGAATTAAGAATCAATATATCTACTAAAAACTTTCAGTTATGTTCATATTTATCCGGAAAGATTTTCAGCTTATGCTTAGAATCTTCTTACTATTATTTTTTGCATCAGGTGTAGAAAATGCATATACCCAGCAAAATGTAAAACTGAGCCAGGCTCTTATCAGTTCTTTCAGGGCCAGACATATTGGCCCGGCTGTAATGAGTGGAAGGATCGCTGCCCTTGATGCAGTTGACACCCGTCCTGTTTTGCTGTATGTTGGAGCAGCCGGCGGAGGAGTTTGGAAAAGTGCAAACGGAGGGGTACAGTTCAAACCGGTTTTTGAAGACTACCCCCAATCCATTGGAGCTATAAAAATCGATCCGGATCATCCAGATACCGTATGGGTGGGTACAGGAGAAACCTGGACCCGTAACAGTACTTCTGTGGGTAATGGCATCTATAAAACTACGGATGGCGGGGATTCATGGAAAAACATGGGACTGAGTCAATCGGAGCGGATTGCCAGGATCATTATTCATCCTGAAAGCCCTGATACTGTATTTGTAGCTGTTCCCGGTCATTTATGGGATGCAAATGAAGAAAGAGGTGTATTTAAAACTACAGATGGTGGAAAGAGCTGGGCAAAAGTATTGTATATTGATGAAAATACAGGTTGTTCGGATATTGCAATTAACCCTGAAAATCCTGAGGTATTGTATGCAGGAATGTGGGAATTCAGAAGAACACCCTGGTCATTTTACTCAGGAGGAAAAGGTTCAGGACTTTACAAATCGGAAGATGGTGGAAATACATGGAAAAAACTGACAAATGGAATCCCTGAAGGAGAACTTGGTCGTATTGCAGTTTCTGTTTCCCCTGTAACTCCTGATCTTGTTTATGCATTGATAGAATCCGAAAACTCAGGTTTATACCGGTCGGAAGACTCAGGTGCCACATGGGAAAAAGTAAATAATACCATTCCCGTACAGGAGAGGCCTTTTTATTTCTCGAATATCACTGCTGATCCGGTTGATACAAACCGGATTTATAAACCAAGCTTTAACTTGCATGTAAGCAACAACAAAGGGAAGAATTTCAGAGTTGCATATGTTTCCGGTGGCAATGTTCATCCTGACATGCATGCTTTCTGGGTAAGCAAAAGAAATAACAATCTCCTGTACATGGGCTCTGACGGTGGGGTATATGTTTCAAGGGACAAAGGAAGCAGTTGGAGCCCTTTACGGAATCTGCCTGTTTCGCAGTTTTACCATGTTAGCGTAGATATGGAAAAGCCCTACAATGTTTATGGAGGATTACAGGATAACGGTTCCTGGTACAGTCCCTCTGAAAAACCGGGCGGAATACTAAATAAAGATTGGAAGTCTGCCGGATTTGGTGATGGTTTTTCACTTTTACCAGATCCATATGATAAAAACATTATTTACTGGCAGTTTCAGGGAGGACAATTCTTCAGATATTATAAGAATTCAGCCGAAATAAAGCTTATTAAACCATTTCCGGACAAAGATGCAGATGAACTACGTTTTAACTGGGATGCAGCCATTGCCCTCAGTCCTACACGGGATGCCATGTATGTTGGTTCACAGTATTTATTCCTTTCAACGGATAAAGGAGATACATGGAAACGTATTTCACCTGATCTTACAACCAATGACCCTGAGAAGCAAAAACAATATGAGACAGGAGGCTTAACATTGGATAACTCAACCGCTGAAAACCATTGCAGCATTATTACGATTACAGAGTCTCCCATGGATAAAAATGTGATCTGGGTAGGTACAGATGACGGCAATATACAACTTACAAAAAACGGAGGTCAGAACTGGGAAAACCTCATATCTCATATTGACAGTCTTCCTGAAAACACCTGGTGCTCCCATATTCATGCCAGTAAATATGATCCGGCCGTGGCTTATGTAACATTCGACGGTCACCGGACAGGTGATAAGACCCCTTATATTTTCAAAACTACCGACTTTGGAAAAACATGGAAATCACTTACTGACAAATCCATTGAAAGCTATTGCCAAACCATTGTTCAGGATCTTGTCAACCCAAATTTATTATTTCTGGGGACTGAGTTTGGCCTGTATGTTTCATTTGACGACGGGAATTCCTGGGTGAGAATGAAGGGGAATATACCCAAAACCTCCATCAGGGAAATTGTCATTCATCCCCGTGAGAATGATTTGATCCTTGCCACACATGGCCGCGGGATTCTTATTGTAGATGATATTTCTACCATGAGGCAAATTACTCCTGAAATATTGAATAAAGATGTAACTTTCCTTGAAATGAAACCTTCTGTTATTGGCAAAGTAAGTCTACAATCCTCCAATAAGGCGGATGATGAATTTTCCGGTGAGAATCCTCCCGATGCTGCAATCATCACCTATTATCTAAAGAAAAGACATGTTTTTGGTAAAATGAATCTGGAAATTTACGATCATAACCAAAAACTCATAAAAACATTACCCGCGGGAAAAAGGAAAGGATTTAACAGGGTACCCTGGACATTAATGAAAGACCCGCCCAAAGTTCCTTCCTCACCTTCCATTGCACAATTTGCTATGGTAGGGCCGTTTTACGATCCTGGAACTTATACTGTAAAACTTATCAAGGGGGATAAAAATTATGAAGGCAAAATTACACTAATTCTTGATCCTGATTCACCCTATTCCAAAGAAGATCTGGAAGTAAGGTATAAAACCATTAACAAGGGCTATAAAATGCTGGAAGACCTGGCATATATTGACGCAAAAGCAACAGGGGTGATGAAGGATGCCCGTGAAGCAGCACTAAAAACCAAAGGACCGGTTACGAAGAAATTAAATGAACTGGCCGGCAAACTGGAGACCTGGCATAAAGAAATGGTGGCCACTAAAGTCGGCGGCATCACGGGTGAAGAAAGACTACGGGAAAAAATTGTATTTCTTTATGCAACCAGCATCTTATATCAGGGAAAACCAACAAATTCTCAGATTAATGGCCTGGAAGCCCTGCAAAAGGAAATGGAAGAGTACAATACCAATATTGACGGGCTTTTAACAGTTCAGTTACCAAAAATAAATAAAACTATTGTTAAGCAGGGATTAAAACCCATTAAAATAGTAAAGCTTGAAGAATTTCAAAAACTTAAATAATTCCTAATCATTTTTAAACAATTAAATTATGAAAGCACTTTCTCAAAGCATCAGAAATCTACTTTTTGCATTCTTCTTTTTGTCAGGTTATATGACCTTTGGGCAGGAAACTTATATTTCCTCTTATTTCGAGATTGATTCCGTTCCGGGTTCTATTGAACAAACTGCGGAAAAAGTGAAAGAAGCTATCTTTTCATGGGGATTTGAAACTATCGGAGAGTATCATCCGGAAAATAATGTTGATCTCTATGTCATTGCTTTTACAAATGAAAAGTTAAAAGAAATAACTTTTAATGTAAAAGAAGGAGGTGCCCTGGCATCTGTTTTAAAGGTAGGACTGTTACGGAAAGGTTCAATGACCAGAATCAGCCTGTTAAATCCCGAGTATATTTTTTATGCGTATTTAAGGGATGAAATCAGTGATTACAGTGAATTGAAAAAAATAGGTGAAACTATAAAAACCGGCTTGCAGGGATTTGGTTCATATTATGAACCTTTTGGAGGAGATGTAAGTATTAAAGACTTAAAAAAATATCATTTTTCCATAGGAATGCCATACTTTGATGACAGAGTAGAATTAAATGAATTCACTTCATTTAAGGAAGGAGTGGAAAGAATAAAGAGCAATCTTGATAAGAATATCGGAAATACTTATAAGGTATATGAAATTATTGATGAAGAGAAAGAAACTGCAGTATTTGGTGTAGGTTTGCTGGATAGTGAAAAAGGAGAAGGATTTTTCTTACCTATTATTAAAGAAAAAAATATTGCCGCCATGCCGTACCAAATTTTCCTGCAGGGAAAACAGGCAAGCATGCTTAATGGTCGTTTCTGGTTTGCTTTGCACTGGCCAAAGCTTACAATGCGTACCTTTGCCAAGATCAGAAAAACACCGGGAGATGTAGAAGATTTTATGAAAGCACTTACAGAATAAAACACAAATTGTAAAACAAAAACAGCCATCCTTTGATGGCTGTTTTTGTTTCATGGCAGCAGGTCTGTAAGCCGGATTCTGTCCTGTGACCTTTGTCATGGTTCTATCATTTATCTGCGTCTGATATCACTATCAGACTTTATCGACCTACCCTCCGGCATCGGGCGGGCAACCCTTATCCGGAAAAATCCGGATTGCCGGTTTACATGGTCTTTCAACCCATAAGACGAACGGCTTCCGGTGTCACCACCGGAACCGGTGAGCTCTTACCTCACCTTTTCACCCTTATCAGCAATAAAGCAGACGGTTATTTTCTGTTCCGTTACTATACCCTCACGGATATCTTCCCGTTAGGAAGTATGGTGCTCTTTGTTGTCCGGACTTTCCTCCCTGTGATTAATCACAAAGCGATAGAACGGCCTGCTGCAATGCAAAAATACGAAATTTGACTGAAAGAATTAAAAAGGAGCTGAGAAATGGCTAAAATTAGATCAGATTATTTACAATTTTAACAAATTCAGCAAGGCTGAAGGGCTTGCGAAAACTTTTAACAGCACCAAAATATTCTGAAATATTCAGGTAATCTTCAGGTGCGGACCTGCCGCCTCCCGAAACGGCAATTATTTTTAATGCAGGGTCTATATTCTTTAACTCCATAATCGTTTCCATTCCCTCTTTTTCCGGCATGATAATATCTGTAACCACCAGGTTTATCTCCTGTTCGGTGAAACGTTTTATTCCTTCCACACCATTCTCAGCCTCGACTACCTCATAACCCGATTTTGTTAATTTGGCACAAAGCATTTTCCTGAAATCATTGTCATCATCAATTACAAGAATGCGTTTCATACAGATTAATTTATGGTAACATATATTTACGTTTAAACTTTTACTTAGTTACGATAAAACAGAAAAGAATAAAGAATATTATCCTATAGCAAAGAAAAATATTTATCCCATGTATAAACCATGAATATTTACAGCAATACTGATACAAATATGGAATGGTTTATCATTTCAAAATCACGAGAGTAGCGCCATATCCGTATTCTTTAAATGAAGCATCCTGAAATTTCAAACGGGGATATTTATCATCAATAATTTTCCGGATGCGGTGTTTCAGTTTTCCTTCACCCCTTCCATGAATAAAAATAATCTTCTTTTGATTATGTCTGATCGCTCCCTCCAGGGCAATTTCAAAGCGGGCAATCTGCAAATCCAGAATCTCAGCAGATTTCAGATCTCCAGGGTTATCAACTAATGCACTCGCATGGAGATCTACCTCTTCCACCATCGCATCAAGGGAATCCTTCGCTTTTGTATTTTTAGATGACGGTAATTTAAGATCTCCTTTTTCCACTGCCTGATCCCTGATTTTTGAAGCAGATAAATTCATTTTTTTCTCAGAAACCATAGGAAACAATATTGCTTTTTCATCAAAAAATGTATTTTCCGTGAATGAATCTCCGGAAAGAAAAATCTCATTATCCAGGTTTATTACTCCGGACAGGGGTGCAAGCGGACTAAAAAGCTCATTCTTAAAAAATATGACTTGATAATGCAATCTTAACAGATTGTCTTCCCGGATCTCCGGCAAAGGGCCAATAAGAATTTTCTCCTCCGTTTCAAGTTCATCAAATGCCAGGGTTTTAATTCCACTTCCCTCAAAAATCCCGATATGAAACAAGATACTGTATGAACTCAAATTAATGATGTATGCATTCAGCTCCATACCATCTGACATAAACTGATTTACAAGTGCAAGCAGAACCTCAGTGCGCTCAGAACTTTTTTCTTTTTCAACCCTGCTTATGACAGTCTGGTCCTGAAAATTGTTTTCAGGCCGGGCCTGTGGAAATGCGTCCGGAACAATTTCTTTCTCAACCTCAGGTTGCAGATTTCCTTCAGGGATCAACTCACTTTTCATATAAGGCACCCTGAAACCATCCTGAGTCTCAATCATCACCATATTGTCATCAATTATTTCCACCACTTCTCCCCCACCCACTTCATTTAAAAACTTCACTTTACTACCTTTTGAAAAAATCATTTTATACAGGTTTTTTTCAGTTTATCTATAAAATTTACTCTGCTGAAATTACAAAAACTAAGCCAGCTTTTCAAATGATTATTCAAACAATTCTGATTACTTTTGCCGGAACAATATTTTATAAGATTCACCCTTTGAAATGAGTGTAGGCGGAAAAATAAGAATTTCCAGTTATGATTACTCCCTTCCTGATGAAAGAATTGCAAAATATCCGATCAGAGACAGGGATTTATCAAATCTCTTGATATACAAAAAAGGAAGAATCACAGAGACTGTTTTTAAACGCATACCGGATATTTTACCTCCCGGAAGCAAGCTGGTATTTAATGATACCAAAGTGATATATGCCCGTTTACTATTTCAAAAAACAACCGGAGCACGAATTGAAATATTTTGTCTGGAACCTGTTGATCCGGATGACTATGAACAATCTTTTCAATCCGGTCCAAAAGTCCGGTGGAAATGCATGATTGGTAATCAGAAAAAATGGAAAACCGGAATTCTTCATCAAAACTTCAATTATAAAGGTGAACAAATAACTCTTTATGCTGATCTATTGCATTCCGGGATTGTAGAATTCAGATGGGTTCCAACTGAATTATCTTTTTCTGAAATTTTGGAAATTGCCGGTACCATTCCCATTCCACCATACCTGAACCGGAAAGCTGAAAAAACGGACAAAAACCGTTATCAAACCGTTTATGCCCGGAAAAAAGGATCGGTAGCTGCACCTACTGCAGGTTTGCATTTTACTCCCGGCCTGTTGAATGAACTGAATTCCAAAGGCTTTAAACAAAGCAGGATAACCTTGCATGTCGGGGCCGGCACATTTAAACCGGTCAGCAGCGAGACTCTCGAAGATCATCAAATGCACACAGAACATTTTTCTGTTAAAAAGAAATTCTTAAATGAGCTGGTAAATCATAAAGATCCTATTATTGCTGTTGGGACCACAACAGTCCGCACGCTGGAAAGTTTATACTGGCTGGGATTGAAAGCCAATCAGGATGATTTTAAACCTGTCATCGGTCAATGGGAACCCTATTCCCATACTCCTGAGACAAATGCAAAAGAATCATTCCAGAACCTACTGAACTATATGGAAGACAGGAATCTTGACCAATTGGAAGCAACTACACGAATTATCATAGTACCTGGTTACCAGTTCAGGCTGGTGAACGGCCTGATCACCAATTTTCATCAACCCAAAAGTACTTTATTACTGTTAATTGCTGCCTTCCTGGGACAAGACTGGAAAAAAGTATATGATTATGCTTTAGAGCACGACTTCCGGTTTCTGAGTTATGGCGACAGTTCCTTACTTTTACCGGAATAAATCATATTTACCCCAATAATTCCTTTATCACTCGTGCAAACTTTCTGACATCCTTAGCCTTGGTATCAAAGGATGTCATCCATCGAACCTCCGATTTTCTTTCATCCCATACATAAAAGAAAAATTCTTTCTGGAGTTCAGGGATCGTTTCTTTTGGAAGAATTGCAAATACACCGTTTGCTTCTACTTTTTGCGTAATTTTTACTTCCGGCACATCCTGTAATTCCGATTCCAGCAGGCGGGCCATTTTATTGGCGTGAGAAGCATTTTTTAACCAAAGATCATCAGAAAGATACCGCATAAACTGAGCCGATATAAATCTCATTTTTGAAGCTAGTTGCATACCCTGTTTCCTGATATACTTAAAGTTCTCCGTTAGATCCCTGTTAAAAAACACAATCGCTTCACCATACATCATACCGTTTTTTGTTCCCCCGAATGAAAGAATATCCACACCAACATCACCTGTAAACTCCCTGAAGTCGAGACCCAGACTGGCAGCAGCGTTTGCTATTCTGGCGCCATCCATATGAAGGTACATATTGTTTTCATGCGCCAGGTCTGCAATGGCTGCAATTTCTTCAGGAGTATAAACAGTTCCAAGCTCCGTTGCCTGAGTTATTGAAACGACCCGGGGTTGGGAATGATGCTCAAAATCAAAACCATACAGATGCTTCTTAATGGCATCGGGAGTAAGCTTCCCATCTTTAACAGGAATTGACAGGAGTTTGCATCCGGTAAACTTTTCGGGTGCTCCACACTCATCCTCATTGATATGTGAACTTTCTGCACAAATTATAGAGTGGTAAGGCCGGGTAACTGCATCCAGTCCCAGAACATTAGCAGCTGTACCGGTAAAAACAAAACAAATATCTGTATCATTACCAAATATCTTTTTCATCTTTTCCAGGGCAGCCAGCGTATAAATATCACTGCCATAAGCAATGGTATGACCCACATTTACATCTTGCATAGCCTTCAGGATATCTTTATGAACTCCTGAATTATTATCACTTGCAAAACCTCTCAAATTTTTCATCTAACAGTTATTAATATTAATCAATATTTCTTTCAGCCTCAGATGGTTGAGGTTCACAACCCAATAATACCAATGCCAATTGACCGAGTACTTTGGAAAAAAGATTAAAAATATGCAAAACCGGGAAAACCAGAATAAATCCAAGTACACAGAAAAATATAGCAACCGGGAGGCTATTGATATAAAATAAACCAAAATTTATATCCACATATGAATAAGTAAATGGTGCTGAGATGAGTGCTCCAATAACAGATATCAGGCTGACAGTTACAACGAATTGAATAATTCCGATTGGAAATTTCAGAAAAAGGAAAAGCAGTCCTTTCCATGTAACCGGTTGCTTCAGGTGCAAAACAAATCTGTCCAATATCGATTTACCATTACTATTTTCTCTCTTCATTGGTGGAATTTTAATCCTGCAGAATAAAATAGCCAACTCCCTCTCGAATACAGATAAATACCACCATGCAAGCATTACGAATAATAAGATAAAAATCCCTATCCATAAAATTAATAAACTAAAACCCAGAACAATACCCGTTAAAAGGAAGACGAAATAAAATATCCCCAGAGGGAATGAAATCAGATTATAAAGGATATTCAGCCAGGGTTCCGGTTTTGCAATTATTCCAAGAAAATCTCTCATTTTATATGAATTTTATTTTTGGTAAATCAAAATTTCTCATCGTATTTTGTCCAAAGGAAATCACCCAGCTCAATGGCCTTACTTACTACCTTATTTCCCCAATCCATAGTATAATTTGTTAAAAGCTTTATCGTTTCCTTTGGTTTATCCGGATTGTATAAATCAAAAGCCTTTTTCTCAACGATGGGTTGTTCATCAAATAAATCCCTTTGCCAAACACTCCAGACCGTATCCACATCATATCGCATTTCACCCCATCGTTGTGCCGTTAAGGTACCCAGACGGTTAAACGCCCACCAGGCAGATTTCATAGTGTAACCATCCCTTCCCGGAGTTTTATACTCCTCGGGCAGATCTGTAACCCCGCAATAAACCGGAATATAAACAGAGGTTGCCACATTGTCCATAGCAAGCCAGGCAATCCCGCCAATCTGATCAGGAAGCCAGTCCCGTAACTGAATGATGGTAGCATACATGGTGTACCAGCGGGCAATGGTACGTTCACCACGCCAGCCCCAGCCTCCGTTTATTTTAAACAGCTTGTTCTCATCGTAAGGCATATGCGGGTTTGCCAGAGGAGAAATGACCGACTTCCCCCCTTCATCAGTAACTGTAAGATCCTTGATTACATTAAATTCAGTATTCTCATAATAATCCTTAAAAATGGACACCAGTTTTTCTTTGGTTATCAACTTATCCGGTTTAACAGAGAAAGGGTAATTCTCCGACCACGGATTCAGTTTTAAGGAAGGGGCGACCAGGTCAAATACTCTCCACTCCCGGCGCCTTGATGCAAGGGATTTTCTGCTTTCAGGGGCATAGGCATAGCAAAAACGAAACGGGCCTTCCTTTTCATTCCACCACCCATTTTCTTGGGCTATCTGAAAGATGTTTTCTGAAGCCATAAAATAATCAGGATTCTTCAAATCAATCTCTTTAATAGTACTTGCATTTGCATTCACGGATATATGGTTATCAGGTACCCGTTGTGCAACCCATATTGAACCTGTTTTCCCCTTACCCGGGCCCACAATTTCAAAATGCCATACCTCTTTTTTATCAGCAATAGTCAGGGCCTCTCCTGAATCATTCCAGCCGTATTTTTGCGTTAATTCACCCGCCACTTTAATGGCCTCCCGGGCGGTTGTGCATCTTTCCAGCATTAACTGGCAAAGACGCTGGCAATCAATCAATCCCTTTTCCGATTTCAGTTCGCTTCTCCCACCGAATGTTGATTCTCCAATTCCAAGCTGATGTTCATTCAGACTTGGATAGGCTGTATTCAGAAATGCATAGGTGTGCTCCACCTGAGGTATCTCGCCAATTTTAACATGCTTGTATGCAGGCATCGCCCTTGAATCATCGGTCATCCTTTTAAACATAGGTACCATACTTCCTTTTTTATGGTCTTTTGCCGGAATAATATTTATCCAGGAGCGCGTACGATGTGAATCATCCGTATGTGAGGTATAAACCGAGCCATCATCCGAAGCCAGTTTTCCAACGGTTATGGTTGTACATCCATCAGGAAATCCTCCCTCCCAGTCAGGCAGGTCCTGAGCAATAGCAATTCTAGACACCCAATTTAATGAAATTATCAAAATGAGTAAATATCCTGTTTGTTTGATATTATAATTTTTCAATTTAGACATGTTGCTGTATATTTAAAAATGAATTTCATGGGAAATGTCAAAAATAGTAAACAGATTTAATAAAAGATCAAACTTCTTATTTCTTTTTATTTTATACTATCAGATGCATAATCTGCCCTACTCTTCCCTTAAAGTATCAACAGGATTATCTATTGTCGCCTTATAAGTCTGCAAATGAATTATTATTAGAAGTATAACGAATAAAATGAATACAGACAGCAGGTACACAAATGGTAAAACATTAATCCGATAAGCGAAATTTTGTAACCAATCAGTCACCCACTTATAACTAATAGGAATACCCACAAAGGCCGCAACAGCCAACACCCAAAAATACTCCATACCAATAAGCCTTGTCAAAGAACCAACATTGGCTCCAAATACCCTTCTGATGGCAAGTTCTTTTGATCTTCTTTTCAAAGCGAATGCAACCATGCTTACTAAACCCATAAATGAAATCAAAATGGCTATGAATGCAAGTGTACTGAGCAATTCTAGCTGTATCCTATCCTCAGAATATAATTTGTTAAAAAGTTCATCAAGAAACTTATATTCCAGGGCATAAGGAAACAGGTCTTTCCAAATACTTTCAATGCCTGCTATTGTCTTTTCAAGGTTTTTTGTATCAACTTTAATTAAAATATTTTTCAGCCATAAGGGTTCGACCATCATAACAATCGGATCAATTTTATTTCTTAAAGACTCCTGATGATAATCCTTTATCACGCCAACAATGGGTCCATAGGCCAAATCAAAAGATCCAATAGACCAGTTAATTTCTTGCCCGATGGCCTCAGAAGGCTCTTTCCACCCCAGTTGTTTCATCGCTGTTTCATTTATCAAATATTTTCTTGATGAGCCTGATAAATAATCACTAAGCCTTAAATCCGCATTAAATTCAGGCACCTGATTTAAGGTCACTTTTGAACTAAAATCCTCTCCAGCCAGAAACTCCATGCCCATCATTTCAACAAAGTCAGGATCAATAATCTGTATATCCATCATTGGCGCTTTGTTCTCATCTTCATTAAGGCCCCTGACTAAAACCGGGCTCGAATCTCTGATTTCGCTCGAAGGAACCTCCATGCAGGCAGATACTTTCCTGACGCCTGGAATTTTATTAAGTAAGTTTTTAAATACAAGGTATTGTTTTGTAACCATATTGGGTACTTCTGTAATGGAAAGTATCTGATCTGGTTTAAGCCCCAAGTTTTTTTCATTAATAAAATTAAACTGTCTGTGTGCAACCATTGCACTGCTAATTAAAATAATGGTAGCACTAAATTGAACCGTAATTATTATTCTTTTTACATTAATTTTACCAGTACTCCTTTTCATTGACCAATTATCCCCCTGCTTCATTATTTGGAGTACTTTCACTGATGTAACGGCCAGTGACGGAAGTATGCCTGTCAATAATCCGCTCAGAAGCCCTATCCCCAACAAAAATGGGATAAAATACTCCATGGGTGGCAGGATTGAGATGCCTGTGTGATTACGAAATACCGGAAAGAAAAGTAAAACAATTAAAGACCCAAAAAGTAAGGAGATAATACTATAGACCACAGACTCGGTAAGCATAAAAAAAACAAGATTACTTTTTGGTGCGCCTAAAAAGCGCCTCACACCCACTTCTTTTCCTTTACTCATTGCAAGGGCCGTATTAAGATTAGTAAAGTTGATAAGGGCTATGATCCAAACAAATAAGCCAACCCAAAAGAATATCTTTATATAAAATTGCTGTCCGTTTGGAACAATCTCCCTAGCTAAATGAGATTGAAGGTGTATATCAGTTAAAGCCTGAAAATCGAAAGATATTGCTGCAGCATTATCAGCATCTGAATATTTCTTTATGAAGTCCGGTATTTTTTTCTCTACATCTGTTATGGAAGCTCCTTCTGAAAGTAAAGTGTAAATGTAAGCCCATCCTGTGCGCTCCTCCTCACTGGCAAAGGAGAATAACATATCTACTGGCAAATGTGTATTGACAGGCAGGTCCTGTATTATGCCAGTTACCTGATAAACCTTTTCATCTGAAGACCAATCACCTGTAACAATAAGCGTCTTACCAAGAATATTTGTCCTTGAAAAGTATTTTCTGGCTATAGATTCTGTTAGGACTACGGAATTGGGATTGACAAGGGCCGTATTAGGGTTTCCCTCCACAAAATGCATATCAAAAACCTTGAACACATCATAATCTGTAACATATGCATGCGCAGGTCTAAATCTTTTCTCACCAATTCGTATATATTTTTGTTCCTTGTTCTGAAACCTGATTAGTCTTTCAATTTCCGGGATCTCATTTGGTAGTTCATTAATAAAATTTGCTGGTATTCTTGCAAAATGTACTTCATAATCATTCTGCGAAGTAATATGATAGGTGGGTCGGTAAATCCGGTCAGCATTCTCGTAAAATGATTCATAAGAAGTCTCCTGGTTCAAATAGGCAGTAACGAATATCAGGGTTGCAAAGGCTATCGATAGTCCCAAAACATTTATGCTTCCATATAGTCGGTTCTTTCTAAAATTGCGAATGGCAATTTTGATGGCAAGGAAAAGTTGGTTTAAGAAATAAAGCATGATACTGTGTTAAATGAACTTGGGAAAAACTCAAAATTAACAACTATTCAACGAGCTTATCCAATGCTCCAATAATCAACTGCAACAGTTCCTCAGGTTCTTCCACTCCAGCTGAAAGCCTGATCATTCCAGGTAAAGGGTATTTTTCGCCCCAGACCGGTTCAACAGGCAATAAAATAGTTTCCGTATCACCCAGGGAAGGAATCAGATGAATTTGATCTGAAATCAGACCGATAAAAGTATCCCTCTTTTTCTTTTTATCTGCATCATTTATTCCTGCGAGATCAAAAGTCAACATTGCACCATATGCATCTTTTTCAAACAAATTTCTGGCTATGATATGTGATGGAAGAGATAACAAACCAGGATATAAAACAGTCTCAACTGCCGGATGCTTTTCCAGTAATTCAGCCAGCATACCTGCATTCCTGCACTGCTGTTTAAACCGGAGCCTGAAGGTTTTCATCTGGGTTCCCAGCCTGTATGCATCATCCGGCGAAAGCATATGACCAACCAACTTACGATATTCGATTGCATTTTGCATCAAAGCTACATCGTTTCCGCAAACTACTCCGGCAGTAACATTCCCGTGCCCTGAAAGATATTTGGTTGCACTGTGAATGACCAGATCTGCTCCCATATTCAAGGGGTTCAGTAAATACGGGGTAGCAAAGGTATTGTCAATAATGACTTTACAATCGGTATTTTTCGCCAATGAGAGAATGGATTTCACATCTGACACCATCAGCATCGGGTTGGAAATGACCTCAAAATACAAGAGTTCAGGTTTAATTTCAATCAGCACCTTTTCCAGTCTATTCAAATCATAGCTTCCATTTTCCGCATAATAACGATGGATATTCAGTCCGCGCCCTTTGATGAGTACCTGATCAATAAAACTGTTGGTGCCACCATAAATCTCACTAAAAAACAACCAGTTCCCGGTATCTTTCCCCTTCTGAAATACGGACAGAGCAATATCGATGGCTGCCATACCTGATTCACATAGTAAAGCCCATCCGGATTCTTCCAGTTCCATAATCTGTTTTTCAACTGCTACAACAGTCGGGTTCCGGTACCTGGAATAGATATAGGTTTCGGGTTCCCTGGAATGCAGAGTTTCTTCATTAAAAGCCTTGCTTGTTTTATCCGCATTTTCCAGATAAAAGCCAGCATCCCGGTATATGGGTATTTTGAGACTGTTTATTTTTTTCATAATCTCTGTATTATTCAAAATTAAAAGACACTCTGATCAGACTCGCTTTAATTTTCCTGTCCTGATCATATTTAATAATAATTTATACATTCGCTGACCCGGACTGTCAATGTAACCAAGGGTAAAAAATTCAACTCTGTCAATTATTTCTCCGGCAAAAAGAGGCAGAAACAAATACCATAATTTTTCCTCAGAATATACATGAAGGAAAGCCGGTATAATTACAAGAAGGCTTACTCTTAAAACAGAAGTCATCAAAGATAAAATACTATTCCTGTCATATATTAGTTTTTTCCGAATGTACAAAATTACTTTGATTCCAATAATAAAACCGAGCGGACCCGTTTCCTGTTGGGCCAGGCTGATCCACATTAAGGCCGTTAACAAAACAGAGGAGCCAAGCGAAAATGAAGAGCTGTTAAACTGAAAGTATTTATATACCTTATCCATTGAAAAAGTGCACAATAGTCCTGACACCACAGCAACTGTTCCCAGCCAAAAATATGCATAACCCAGCATGACAAACAAAACAGAAGTAAGAAAAAACAAACCATAACTTATTATTTCCCTGCTCAACCATGATGTTTTCCAGTTCCGGACGGCATAAACCATACGCTTCTTCCTGCCCAGGTGCATGGTGCTTAACAATAAAGCGGAACCTGAAATCAAAACATACAGCCACCATTTCATAAAGATCATTCCTGTCACAAATCCACTTACAAGACCAGTGAGCAAAGGAACTATCAAAGTAAAGATCACTAATGGCCATTCATTTATTAAAGAAATCTTAGATTCAGGCAAAGGAATATCTTTTTTGTTCAAATAATTCAGCCGTCCGGACACAGGTACCGGTGCTATTTCCGGAGGGTTAGAAGTCCTTTTTGGAATAAAACGAATTCCCGGCTTGTTTTTAGTATCCGGGAATCCTGTCTGATCCGTAAATAAACCATCTTCAACAAATTCTTTATAATCCAATGCACCGGTCGGGCAATTCAGTGCACAAGCCGGCTTCCCTCCGCCCCTTACCTTTTCATTACATAAAGTACATTTATCAATCAAACCGGACTCCCTGTTTAATTGAGGAGCATCATACGGGCAGGCCCAGGTACAATATCCACAAGCCATACAATTATCCTCGTTCAGAAGAACAGCTCCCGTTTGCAGGTCCCGGGTATAAGCACCGGAAGGGCAGGCATCCATGCACGAGGCCTCTTCACAATGATTACATGCAAGTGACAGATTAAAAACCGGAAGGTCGGGATGTTTTATTTCATTAAAAGCATAGATTTTTCTTCTTTCCACAGGTGGAAGTAGGTCATTTTCAACTGAACAGGCCACCACACAGGCATGACAGGCAACACATTTATTCATATCAAAAACAAAACCTTTCATTTCTCTTTCCCCTCTTAGATTTTTTCAATATAAACCAGATTATCATGGAAAGCTGTACCATGTCCCATATCCGTTTCCCGGGCGGCGGTTAGATAATTCCCTCCGCCACCTTCAGAAATCCACCAGCCATTCGGAACAGACAAACAGGATTTTCGTATTCCAAAATTAAACCGGACTTTACTATAAAATTCACCTCTGTCGTTAAATATCCTGACTGTTTCTCCATTTTTGATCCCATCTTCACTTGCATCTTCAGGATTTATTTCCAGACGGGGTTCAGGGTCAAACTGCCGGATCACATCAAGATTTCCGAACTGGGAATGTATTCTGTTTTTTGTATTGGGGGTTAAGAAATAATAAGCCTTTTTCCCGTTCTTAACATCTTGGATGGTATTTTCCTCTGTCAGATTAAAAGCCGGGAGTTCATCTACTCCCCATAGTTTTCTGGCCTTATCCGACAAAAGCTCAACCTTCCCTGAAGGTGTTTTAAATATATAGTCGCTAAATGCTATATTCTGTAGGCCTGGTGCCATCACCGGTCCTTTTTTCAGTTTATCCAGACTAATTCCCGGAAATGGCCTGAGTTTTTCTTCCAGCCACCGCTCAATTGATTCATCTGAATTATCAGGAAACAATTCCCTAACTATTTTCGTTTCAAAACCCAGTTTTAAAGCCAGCATTCTGTAAATTTCAGATTCCGGATGCACTTCACCGGATGAATCAATAACTTTCTGTTTTAACTGTACATAAGGATTCCAGTAGGAACCAATAATATCGGATTGCTCAAACATGCTTTTTGCAGGCAGAATCAGATCCGCTTCTCTGGCAGTATCGGTCATGAATTGATCCACTACTACTTTGAATTCCAGTTTTCTGAAAGCCTTCAGAATCTGATTTGTATCCGGATTCTGACTCACAGGATTGCCTCTTTCCACCCAGATCATTTTCAGCTCAGGGTCTTTTTGGCTCAGCATATCCTGCCCTAAGCTGGCTTTGGAAACAGCCCTCCTGGAAACTCCGTCATCTCCAATTTCAGGATAATAAGATAAAGGTTCCAATACCTTATCAAATACATAGCTTTGCAAATTTGCATAATGAAAACAGGCACCCGGTTTCCCGATATTCCCTGTAATAACCTGCAAACTCAGAATACACCGGATCGTCTGACCCCCATTTGTATAACGTTGCATTCCATAACCGGGAATTATGGTCATGGGCTTGGTTTCTGCAATCAGATCAGCCAGCATATCCAGATATTTCACAGGAACTCCGGTGATCCTCTCTACAAATGCATTCGTGTAGGGTTTCAAACTCTTTCTGAAAGCCTCATAACCATGAACATATTGAGAAATAAATGTTGAATCAACCCGTCCGGAATCAGATAGAATTCGTGCAATCCCCAATGCAAAAGCTCCGTCAGTACCCGGCCTTGGCTGGATCAGTAAATCAGCTTTTTCTGCAGTTTCCGTACGGCGTGGATCAATAACCACAAGTTTTGCTCCTTGCTCAAGTGCTTTTTCAAGCGGAATGGATTCCTGAACATTGGTTTCCACGGAATTTTTACCCCACATAATAATAAGCCGGGCATTTTCCAGATCCCATGGTACATTATGCTTATTCTCCCCAAGTGTAAGCCTGACAGCCTCAAGTCCTGCCGGCCAGCATAAATTACCATAGCTTGTGGTTACTCCTCCGTAAGTACGCCAGAATGCGGATGATATTTCATTTAGCAGTCCAGACATCCCACTGGATTCGTAGAAGAAAACCGAATGACTTCCAAATTCCTTTTTAAAATATAGTAATTTTTCTGTTATCAGTGCCAGGGCTTCATCCCAGCTTACCTGGGAGAATCCACCCTTACCATCTGACTTAAGCGGATGGAGTATTCTTTTCTTTGAATAAACCCTTTCTTTATAACTTAAACCTTTCAGACAGATTCCCTCAGGTGTGGCCCGATTATCAGAATGAGGTTCAAAATTTACAATTATCCCATCTTCAACCAGGACTTTGAAAGAACAGGAGCTGTAGCAATTTCTCGGACAAGCTGTTGTATAAACTTTCGTCAAAACAAAAAATAATAAAGAGTTAGCTTTTAGATAGCGAAACTACAACAAAAAATTGTGAATCCATTCCATGTGGATCGAATGTTTTAATGGAACCTTA
>JANTGF010000078.1 GCA_024763075.1 Bacteroidales bacterium
TCAAACAGATTTTCTTTCTTAACGCTTCATTCATTGATTTTTTTAACGCATTTTTCCCAAGGCGGAAATAATTCAACTTATTTACTTATTGTAACAAAGTGTTTTGATTCTGAATTTATATTTACGCTTCTACAATAAATAATATTTTAGTTTTAATAGAATTCTGCTAATTTTTTATAATACTGTTTAATAATCACAAATAAAATTGACCTTCTCCGATATTCAGTGTTTTATTAGACATGGAACGCATTAATAATCTAATTCTTTGAACCTTCCACATCCTTCAAGCGTTTGTACATGCGGTAACAGGCCCATGCATCTGTGGCCGCATATAATAGCTGAGAATTTGAATACTTATCGGCCTCCCAGTTTGAAAGTTGCTGGGATTTGGATATTTTAACCTGTAAAATATTAGCTGCCAGTTTTCGCAATCCGTTATCGATGATATCAAACCGGTTTGAATAATCAGCGAGCTCAATAAATCCTCCGGGCCGAAATGATTTCAGTTCCTTCAGTTTAACAAGATCATCCCTGATTGCCACCCCGACTTTATGAATAGCCTGGTTTTCAAGCAATTCAACCAACTCGCCGGGCAAACCAATTTTATTCAGGCGAAACAGCCAGGCTCTTTTGTCGGATGCCAGCTGAAGAAGAGCGAGTTTGTTCTTTACTCCTTTTTTAAATGCCGGACGACTTTCCGTATCAAATCCCAATAAATGTTGTTTTTTAATATCAGAAATAACCTGATTGAAACCAACCATGGTGTCAACAACTATAATTTCACCCGGGAAATGAGTAATTGGAAGCTGATTTATATCCTTTTTATCTATCGAAGAAAGAAACATGAAATACTTATTTTGGGCACAAAGATAAAAAAATCATCATTCGGTATTCGATAATCATAATTTTTCCTGATACAGGGAAAAAGGTTTTAGCTATTAAAAAGAAAAAGTTATAGGAGGCATGTAATTTAGTCAGGTTTAAGGTAGCTCTACCTTTTTTTCTTTTTCCTAACATCAAATCGTTTTCCTAAATAAAAACGGAGTTTTTGTGTTCCCAGGTCAATATTATATTTATCATAACTAAAATTGCGTAAAATGTCCGAGGCTGTAAAACCTGCATAAAACCACTTAAACTCATAGCTCATAGAGGCCCTGGCAAGGAGCTGAGCAGCTGGTTGGGCTTCAATTTTTCCAGTACCATCTAATGCTTTTATCCTTACTTGCTGAAGGCCAAAACCAGGAATCAGGGCCAGATTAATTGAAAAATTTTTCTTAATTACAAATGTGTACATATATCCTGCAGAAACACCTCCGGAGATTAAATCAAATTCAGAAAGATCAAAATTTACCAACATGCTGTCCCTGATTTCAGCCGGAATAAAGCCATTGTCAGTACGCCCTGCATCGGCATGGGCAAAAACCCCCAGGGTAAAGCTACCTGCACTCTTTTTTTGTACCTGAGTTTTATTATATGCAGCTTTGTAGGAAAATTTATTTTTATTAAAAAGATAGAACCCCATAAGTCCTATTGAAGAAATGGTCATATCCGGGATTTGAGGGTAATACTCTTTCTGCCAATCAACAAAATCGCCTGGATTTGCCAGGTAATACCCTTTGTAATTCTGAATATACCCGTCAAAACCAAACCAACGTCCAAATACACTGACTTGAAAATCATAACCTGTTGTTTTTCCTTTCCTGTCAATCCTGTTTTGAGAAACAGGTAAGGCTAGAGACAGGCCAATTCCAATAAACTTGTAATTAATTCCTATTCCCAGATTGGTTTGTCCATTAGGTTGGAGAGCATAAACCTTATCCTGACCTGAAATATTTAAGTTATTAAACTTTGTTAAGCTATAAAATCTAAGCGCAAGCCTATCTGTCAGATCTGTAAAATATATCTCTGAGTTCCCGGAATTATTTTTCAGAGAGTCAGTTGATTGTGAAAAACCATCCAGACTTGCGGTAATGAATACAATAAATACTATGAAAAATATATTTCTCAATAAATCTCAATTATAATGAAAACGTTTAATAATTTAAAGTCAGAAAATCCATAGCTTGCCAGTGTAAAAATATGTTTTGTCCTACTTTCAGACATTGTCATTTCCCATATCCTTCTGTCTTTTTGTTACAAACCAGGAACTCGTATCCCTGGTTTCATTATCTCCGGAAGCCTCCATTGTTTCCTCATCATTTACAGGCTCCTCTGCATTCAGCACTCTGTGAACGATCCGTAAGGCATTCAATAATTTTTGTCCCCAGTAATTGTTGAAATTCATTTTTGTTTCCCAGATGGCATCGTTCATCATATCTTCAGTGCCTACCTGAAATAAAGTCAGGAAGTCTTTTAACTCCTGGTAGATATCGGCCATATCTTCCGAAAGGGAACAGGTTACCGGGGTATCATAATACTCTTCCGGGTCAATCACTTCCGGATATTCATCCAGATATCCGAATTTTATGGCAAGTAATGAGTTTAATGCTTCGTATTCTTCCTCCGTTACAAATTTCTCATTCCCCTCTTCCAGAACAGAATCCACAACCGGAAGGCCCATAGCACGGAAATACAATAAAGGTAACAAATGCTGAAGTTCTCTAAGCAATTTACTTCTTTTCAAAGTAGTTACGTTCCCTGCCAGATTACAAAAATCATTGGCTGTTTTTATAAAATCAATGACCTCCGCTGAATAGATCTTTTGTGATTTATCCTTTTCCATAATTTAAATTTTATAATTTCCGGTTCCATTTAATCCGCTGATTTATATCATACACAATTTTATCATTGTCAAGCAGATACCTTATCACTTTTATAATCTTTTCCTCCTCCAAATCCATAAAATCAATAATATCCTCCACTCTCAGGGATTTACTTTCCAGTAATTCCTTCAACTCATCAACCACCAGATCAAATTCATACTCACTCAGTCCCAATTGATTTCGTCTTTTACAAACATCACAGAGTCCGCATCTTTTTGCATCTTCTTCTCCAAAATAGGAAATTAAAAACTGACTTCTGCATTTTGCTCCTGAGCCTGCATAATGTTGTATTTTCTCCTGCCGGAGAACAAAAGATTCTTTTCTTTTAATGTAATTCGAATGGGAAATTTTCACATTTTTCAGATCCAGGCGCTCTTCGGTAAATATAAGGAAAGGTGTTTTTTTCCTTGGGATATAATTTATGATCTTTTGCTGGCTTAACTTTATCAGATATTGGGTAACCAGTTGTATATTAATATTTGCTTTGCCTGCAAGGAATTGTTCACTTATTCCCACGAACTCAGTGAATAAGCCACTGTATGAGCGCAATAAAAGCTTAATAAAACCATCAAACTGATTATTAGCCACCTGAAATTTATACAGATCATCCCTTTCAACAATAAAGTGCACTTTTGAACGACTTTGAATTTCTTCGGTAAGTTCCAGATATCCTTCCCGTTCCAGTACTTTAAGACTGCTGTACACATTGATCGTGTTCATCTTAAATCTTTTGGCAAAATCCAGTATATCAAAATCATAGGCTACTCCCTTCCCTCCCCCAACCGGTATCTGAAAATAATTTCCCACCGCTTCATACACCCTCTTTATTTCTTTTATTACCGGAAAATTTGTTGTAACTCTCCGGTTCATATTCCGAATATCCGTATTATTATAGAGTAAAATGGCATAAGCTGTTTTCCCATCTCTGCCGGCCCTTCCCGCTTCCTGGTAATATGATTCCAGAGAGTCCGGTATTTCGTAATGAACCACCAGCCTTACTGCAGATTTATCAATGCCCATACCAAAAGCATTGGTTGCCACAATGATCCGGGTTTTCCCGGAGGTCCAGGCTTCCTGCCTTTGTGTTCTCACATCCGGGTCAAGACCCGCGTGATAATAGGTAACACTGATTTTATTCCTGTGAATTTCCTGTGCTAATTCGTGTGTTCTTCTCCGGCTCCTGACATATATAATTCCAGACCCTTCAGAGCTCTTCAGTAACTTAATCAACCGGTGTAACTTATCCTCGGTATGAAAAACCTGGTAAATTAAGTTCTTCCTTTCAAAGCTCCCCCTGATCACATTTTCTTTTCTGAATTTTAGTTTTTCCTGAATATCTTTCAGAATATCCGGAGTTGCAGTTGCCGTAAGAGCAAGCAAAGTGGTATCAGGATAAAATTCACGTAAGTCAGCAATTTTAAGGTACGAAGGCCGGAAATCGTAACCCCATTGGGAAATACAGTGAGCCTCATCTACAGCAATCAAGTTCACATTCAGTCTTTCCGCCCTGGCCCTGAACAGGTCTGTTCCTACTCTTTCAGGGGAAATATACAAAAACTTAAAATCTCCGTAGATGCAATTATCAAGCACAATACTTATTTCATTCCGGGTCATTCCCGAATAAATTGCCACAGCTTTTATTCCTTTCTCTTTCAGCCTGTTAACCTGATCTTTCATCAGAGAAATAAGAGGTGTGATTACCAGGCAAATGCCCTCTTTTGCCAGAGCAGGTATCTGAAAAGTCAGGGATTTCCCTCCACCAGTGGGAAGTAAGCCCAGGGTATCATGTCCGTTAACAACAGACATAATGATATCCTCCTGTGTAGGCCTGAATGTAGAAAAGCCCCAGTATTTGGTTAATATTTGCTGGTATAAATTCAATACTTTTGAAAAAATTTCTTAGTGTCAGATTTCCTTCTGCCAAACTTCATAATGCAAAAAACTAAAAAACCATGAGAATACCAGCTATAATTCCTTAAAAATTCATAAAATATCATTTAGCATCCACTAATTTTTCGTATTTTGCGCCACTTAAATTTAAAAAAAAATTACCACAATGTCATTCATTTCCGACAAAATACAATACGAAGGCATAACTTTCGATGATGTTCTGCTATTACCTTCATTTTCAAAGGTATTACCAAGAGATGTGAATACATCCACTTATTTTACACGCAATATTAAATTAAACACACCCATTGTTTCCGCAGCGATGGACACAGTTACTGAAGCAAAACTGGCCATTGCCATAGCCAGGGAAGGAGGAATTGGCGTCATTCATAAAAACATGTCAATCAAAGATCAGGTGCTGGAAGTCAAAAAAGTAAAAAGAGCTGAGAATGTCATGATTACCACTCCTATAACGGTGGGAGTCAACGCAGTAGTTAAGGATATTCTGGAATTAATGGATGAATATAAAATAGGTGGCATTCCGGTAATTGACGAAAATAAAAAATTAATCGGAATTGTAACAAACCGCGATCTAAGGTTTGAGCATAATCCTGATCTTCCTGTCAAAGAAATTATGACAAGTAAAAATCTCATTACTGCATCTGAAGACACAGATCTTCAAAAAGCCTCATCCATTCTCAGGAACCACAAAATTGAAAAACTTCCCATTGTCGATACAAATTATAAACTAAAAGGTTTAATTACTTTTAAAGACATTACCACTGCCAAAGACCGGCCAAATTCCTGTAAAGATAATATGGGCCGTTTAAGAGTAGCCGCAGGAATTGGTGTTACTTTTGATAGCTTGGACCGGGTGGAAGCACTGGTTGAGGGAGGTGTGGATGCCGTAGTAATTGATACGGCACATGGTCATTCTGCAGGTGTTATTGAAATGGCAAAAAATGTGAAGAAAAAATACCCAGATTTGGAACTTGTTGTTGGGAATATTGGTACCGCCGATGCTGCAAAAGCCCTTGTAGATGTTGGAACCGATGCCGTAAAAGTTGGAATAGGCCCCGGATCCATTTGCACTACACGTATAATTGCAGGTGTAGGGGTTCCTCAGCTATCTGCCATTTACAATGTATCTCAGGCAGTTAAAAGCTCAGGTGTTCCTGTGATTGCAGATGGTGGAATACGCTATTCAGGGGATATAGCCAAAGCAATTGCGGCCGGTGCAGATTCCATTATGGCTGGTTCGCTCTTTGCAGGAGTGGAGGAATCACCGGGAGAAACCATTATTTATAATGGCCGGAAATTTAAATCATACAGGGGAATGGGATCAATAGAAGCCATGCAACAGGGCTCCAAGGACCGTTATTTTCAGGATGTTGAAGAAGATATGAAGAAACTGGTCCCTGAAGGTATTGCCGCCAGGGTCCCTTACAAAGGATTGTTATCCGAAGTTCTGTACCAGCTAATTGGTGGTCTGAGGGCAGGAATGGGATATTGTGGCGCTGCCAGTCTGGTTGACTTGAAAGAAGCCAGATTCATTAAGATTACCCAGGCAGGAATAACAGAAAGTCACCCTCACGATATTACAATTACAAGAGAAGCTCCGAATTACAGCAGATAATCTTTTCATTACTAAATAGCAAAATAATAGTTATGAAATCTATATTTTTTAAAACAATTATTACCGCATTTTTTTCTGTTTTTATATTCTTTTCTGTTTTCCGGAATGTCTCCGGACAGGCTATGGATGACCAGATACTGATGACCATTGGGGATCATAAAATTTCGGTCGGGGAATTTAAACGGATTTATCTTAAAAACAGTCAGTCCGGAGGAAGTGATGCAGAACCTGTTACAGTTGATGACTATCTTGATCTTTTTGTCAAGTTTAAACTAAAGGTCATTGAAGCAGAAAACCTGGGATATGACACCCTTCCAAAGTTTGAAGTTGAATTCAGCGGATATAAAAACCAACTGGCAAAACCCTACCTCACGGATGAAGAAACAATTGAGAAACTGGTGAAAGAAGCATACGAACGTATGAAACTTGATGTGAATGCCAGCCATATTCTCGTTAAAACCAACCCGGATGCAAGTCCGGAAGATACCCTGAAGGCCTGGGAGAAAGTCGAAAAAATTGCAGAACGACTATCAACCGGTGAACCATTTGAAAAAGTTGCAAGGGGCACATCCGATGATCCGTCTGCAAAAACCAATGGAGGGAATATTGGTTATTTCACTGTTTTTCAAACAGTTTATCCTTTTGAAACCGCAGCATATAATACCAAACCAGGAAATATGATCTATCCCGTTCGTACGAGATTTGGCTATCATATTATTAAAGTGAATGATAAAAGAAAAAATAAAGGAACAATAAAAGTAGCTCATATCATGGTTGTTATCCCAAGAGGATCTTCGGAAGAAGTCAAAACTGATGCAGAACAGAAAATAAGGATGATTTATGATAAATTGCAGGCCGGTGAAAATTTTGAAGATCTGGCCAGGAAGTTTTCGGATGATTACAACTCGGCTAAGAACGGCGGAGAGCTACCATGGTTTGGAACGGGAAGAATGGTTAAGGAATTTGAAAATGCGGCATTCAGTCTGCAAAAAAACGGAGATATTTCCAAACCGGTACAAACCAGTTTTGGATGGCATATTATAAAACGGCTGGATCGTAAAAAAATTGGAACTTTTGATGAGATGGAAGGAGAAATCAGGAAAAAAATCCTCTCCGGAACCAGATCAAAAATTGCAGAGGGTACTTTCATCAAAAATCTGAAAAAGAAGTATCATTTCAGTCTTGACTCTTCCAATATCAAACTATTATATAATACCATCGATTATGGCTCATTTCAAAATAAAACATGGGATAAGAAAATGTCTGTTTATGCTGACAGAACACTGTTTAAGTTTGCTGACAAAGAATTCTCCACTAAAGATTTTATTTCATTCCTGAAAACCCAGAATGGAATGGCGGCAAAGGATACACCCCAATGGTATATTAACAGTAAATTAAATACCTATATGGTAAGACAATTAGTACGCTACGAAAATGATAATCTGGAAAATGAATACCCGGAATACAGGTACCTTGTAAAAGAGTACCATGACGGGATGCTGTTATTCGATATATCTGATAAAAATATCTGGTCAAAAGCAATCAAAGACACTACAGGCCTGGAAGCATTTTACAATCAACACAAAAATGATTATTTAGGTAAGGACAGTATTGAAATAGCTGTATTTTCACTTAAAGATGCATCTCAGGAAAGAAGTGTTACCAAAGCCTTGAAAAAATGCAAAAAGAAAAAAGATAATTTTTCCTGCTTGCATTCGTATTTTCCTCCTGACTCTGTTGATGCTCCGGTTACCCTCTCGGTTCATAAGTACGAAAAAGGAGAAGACCATTTCATTGACGAGATTAGCTGGAAAAAAGGATATAAAAGATCCGTAATTGAGTCCGGAAGAAATAAAGTAATTTTGGTTCTGGACGTACCCGGGCCCAAACCTGTACCCCTTGAAAGAATTAAAGGTCAGGTTACATCTGATTACCAGAATTACCTTGAAAAGGAATGGATAAAAGCACTTAGAAATAAGTATCCGGTGAAAATAAATCAAAAAGCACTGGCACAATTAAAGTCAACCCTTGATACATCTGCAAAATGAAATATTTATGGATTTTAACGGTAATTATTTTTGTAGTCTCGTGTACTGAAAACGTTTCTTTCAATAAAAATGTTGCTGTTGCAAAAGTGGGTAATAAAGTCTTGCTGAAAAGAGATATCCCAAACCAGTTTCCGAAAGGGATTTCGGCTGAGGACAGTTTAATATTGACTAAAAAATATATAGAAAGCTGGATAAAAAAAGAACTCTTACTTGAGAAAGCAAAAGAAAATTTAACCAGAGCTCAGGAAAATGAAATTAATAAACGCCTGGAAGAAACAAAAACATCCTTATCCATTTATAATTATGAACAAGCTCTAATCCGTCAAAAACTAAACGGTGCAATCACAGAAAAAGAAATTGAGGATTACTATAAATTGAATCAGGAGACCTTCATGTTGAAAGAAAGTATCGCAAAAGCCCTGTTTATCCAAATTCCCGTTTCTGCCCCCAACATTAAAGATGTAAAAAAATGGTACAAATCGGATGACGACAACGACATGAATGAACTGGAAAGTTATTGCTACCAGTATGCGAAAAAATACGATGATTTCAATGACGAATGGATATCATTTAACTTTCTTCTAAAAAGATTTCCTAAGGTTATTACCACCAACCCCGACAGATATTTAAGATATAACAAGGGGATTGAAGCAAAGGATTCATCGTATTATTATTTTGCTGCCATCAGAGAATATAAACTAAAATCTACCGTTTCTCCAATAGAATATGTAGAAAACCAGATAAAAAGCATTATTTACAATCAAAGGAAAATCAAGTTCCTTAAAGAATTGGAGAATAATTTGTACAATGAGGCTAAAACAAATAACTATTTTGAGATTTACTAAATTAAGCTATAAACCTGTGAAAAAGATCACTTCATATTTCCCTGTTATTTTTATTTTAGTCATGCTTCCTTTCAGGGTTTATGCACAACAAAAAATTGTTGACAGAATCGTTGCAACCGTAGGTAATGAAATTATATTACAATCCGATATCGAAAATATGTACCGGCAGATGCTGGGACAGGGAATGACAAGCCAGGGAGATATGAAATGTGAAATACTGGAAGATCTGCTTGCATCCAAACTCATGCTCAATCAGGCAAAAATAGACAGCATCGAAGTTGGAGCCCCTCAGGTTGAGATGGAATTGAATGGAAGATTACAGAAATTTATTGATCAGATTGGTTCACAACAAAAACTTGAAGCATATTATGATAAATCGATTCAACAAATCAAGTCTGATTTCCGGAATCTGATTAGAGATCAAATGCTAACCCAGGAAATGCAGAAAAAAATTGCCGAGGATATTACAACAACCCCATCTGAGATCAAGTCATTTTACAGAAAGATTCCAAAAGACAGCCTTCCGGTTATTCCTGCACAGATTGAGTACCGGCAACTTGTAAGGAATCCTCCGTATTCTGAAGAATCAAAGCTGGCCATCAGGCAAAAATTACTGGATTTAAGGAAAAGGGTTCTCAGTGGCGAGGACTTTGCCACACTGGCCATTCTTTATTCGGAAGATCCCGGTTCAGCATCCAAAGGTGGTGAACTTGGTTATATGGGGAAAAGTGAACTCGTTCCTGAATTTGCAGAGGTAGCTTTTTCTCTGAAGAAAGGTGCGGTTTCTCCCATTGTGAAAACAAAATTTGGTTATCACATCATTCAGCTTATTGACCGGAAAGACGAAAAAGTAAATGTTCGTCATATTTTATTAAAACCGAAAGTAACTATAGAAGAAAGAACAAAGGCACTTGAGTTTCTTGATTCAATAGTTACCCTAATTCGTGCTGATTCGATGACTTTTATTACAGCAGTGCATATATATTCGCAGGATGAAGAAACTGTAATGAGTGGCGGAATTGCAGTGAATCCAATGACCGGAGACACAAGGTTTCAGCTCGACCAGCTTGATCAGGCTACAGCGGAAGCAGTTAGTAAATTAAAGCTTGAAGATGTTTCTGATCCTTTTGAGTCTAAGGATATGACAGGAACACCTGTTTTTAAAGTGATAAAGATCACAAACCGAATAGAACCTCACACGGCCAATTTGAAATATGACTATTCTGTTCTGGCACAAATGACAAAAATGTCTAAGCAACAACAGACCATTACAGACTGGATAAAAGAAAAACAGAAAACAACTTACATCAGGATTGATGATTCATACAGGGGTTGCCATTTCAGAAGTAAAGGCTGGGTAAAATAAGACGTACTCTTAAATCCGGGAAAGTGGATCATCATAAAAAGATATGTTTCAAATGAAGATCCATACATCTATATTGCATATTAAAATTACCTTCCTGAGGATTGCTTGTCAGAAATTACAGGTTTTATTATTCCTTTTTCTCTTCTTAATGATAAACATCTGTGCTCAGGCACAAAAGGGAAAAAAGATAGAACTTATGCATGCAAATACAATGAAATTTGACCGGAGCAAAGGAGATGATGTAAAAAAACTCATCGGTGATGTTCAACTGGAACACTCAGGTGCCTACCTGAACTGTGACAGTGCTTTCCTTTTCCAACGAGACAGTGTTGAAGCATTCGGACATGTGTACATTCAACAGGGAGATACGCTTCATTTATATGGTGACTATCTAAATTATTCTGCAAGTACAAAACTCGCTGAACTCCGGAATCATGTAAAACTTCTCGATAAAGAAACTACCCTGACTACTGATATTCTGGATTTTGACCTGGAAAGAGACCTGGGTTACTACAGAAATTCAGGCTATATAGTCAATGGAGAAAACCATATTTCAAGCATTGCCGGAACTTTTTATTCAAAACAAAATCTGTTTCGCTTCCAGGACAGCGTAGTTGTAACCAATCCTAAATATGTGATTTATTCGGATACAATGAAATATCACACTGAAACGGAAATTGTTACTTTTTTTGGTCCCACTGAAATTATCGCCGACAGTAATTACATTTATTGTGAAAATGGTTGGTATGATATGAAAAATGATGTTTCCAGGTTTTCGGGAAATGCTTTTCTGAAAAATAAGGGACAGGAAATAAGCGGTGATTCACTGTATTACGACCGGACACTGGGCATTGGTGAAGCCTACAAGAATGTTGTTCTTTACGATTCTTCACAGAAGCTGATTTTGAAAGGAAATCTTGGCTTCTTCCAGGAAAAACCTGAAAAATCAATGCTTACTGACAGTGCATTATTCATTCAAATCCTGAATGAAAAGGATAGCCTGTTTTTACACGCAGACACCTTGCGGTCAAAAATGGACATTACTAATACATATAAAACACTAAGCGCATACTATAATGTAAAAATGTATTCAAATGACCTGCAGGGATTCTGCGACTCACTTGCATATTCTTTTGCTGATTCTGTGATTCGTTTTTTTGGGACTCCGTTCATCTGGTCTGATGCCAACCAGTTATCAGCTGATTCAATTGAGTTGTACACCCGGAATCGTCAACCCGACAGGCTTGAAATGTACGGGAGTTCCTTCATAATATCAAAGGAAGACACAGCTTACTTTAATCAGATTAAGGGAAAAACCATGACCGGCTACTTCCGCAAAGGTGAAATCTATAAATTCAATATTTCAGGAAATGGGCAAAGTATTTATTTTGCAAAAGAGGAAGAAAAAACAGTGGGGGTTAATTTTGCCGAAAGTAGCGATATCGTTTTGTATCTGAAGAATAAAAAAATAGAACGAATCAAATTTCTGAACCAGCCTGATATGAAATTAATCCCGAAAGAACAAATTACTCAGGATAAGATAAAACTGGAAGGATTTGTCTGGAGGCAAAAGGAAAGGCCAAAAAGTGTGGTGGATATATTCAGGTAATTTATAATATTGAAAAAAAAAGAGCCTGACGGCTCTTTTCCGGATTAATATTCATCTTCATTAAAGAAGAAATCATCTTTACTCGGATAATCCGGCCAGATATCTTCTATACTTTCATATATATCCCCCTCATCTTCAATACTCTGAAGATTTTCAATAACTTCCATAGGAGCTCCGGACCGAATGGCATAATCAATAAGTTCCTCCTTCGATGCCGGCCAGGGTGCGTCCTCCAGTTTTGATGCTAATTCTAATGTCCAATACATATTTTCAGAATTTTGAAAAATTACCGATTATTCCTTCCTTAAAATTTTGCAAATATATAAAATAATCCATCAAAACAAAGAAGTTTTTAAAATAGAAAATTAAAGTAGATTTTCAGTTTCCATATTATTGGCATATTACCAGTATTTACAGTAATTTCAGAGGATTTAACTGATAAAAAAACAGTATAATTGCTACTTTCGGGGATCCCACCTGACCTGTTCCGCATTCAGGTCCAGGGCAATTTTGCGGGAAAGCACAAAGAAATAGTCAGATAATCTGTTTAAAAACTTCTCCACCTTTTCCATTCCGGGGACTTTTTCCTCAATCCTTAAGATGCTTCTTTCCGCACGGCGACAAACAGTCCGGGCAATATGACAGTGCGACACAAAAATGTGCCCTCCGGGTAAAATAAAAGAATTCAGGGGAGAAAGTTTTTTCTCCATCTCATCCATACCCATTTCCAAAAAAATGATATCCTGTTCATTCAATTCCGGCAAGGTAATATTACCTGCATCCGGCCCCCTGGCCAGGACAGATGCACATGTCATTAGCCTGTCAAGGATAAACAACAGATCAGCTTTTATATCATCGGCAATCTCCATATCCTTTAACAGGGCAACATGAGCCATGAGCTCGTCTATTGTTCCATATGCTTCAATTTGAGGATGGATTTTTGGAATCCGTTTTCCTCCAATTAAAGAAGTCTCCCCTTTATCGCCTGTTTTGGTATATATTTTCACTTCCTGATACTAAGAGTTGAAAGATCAAACAGTAACTTTCGCCCTGTTTAGAACATCGCTTTCAACTTCACCATCCATTAACCGGATTATCCTTCCTGCATATTGTGCAATGTCTTCTTCATGTGTTACAAGAATGACCGTATTCCCTGAAGAATGGATATCATCCAGCAATTGCATGATATCCTTAGATGTTTTGGAGTCAAGATTTCCTGTGGGTTCATCTGCAAGAATAATAGAAGGATCATTCACAAGTGCTCTGGCAACAGCAACTCTTTGTCGTTGTCCGCCGGAAAGCTCATTGGGTTTATGGTCCATACGGTCACCCAATCCTACTTTCGTAAGAGTTTCCTTTGCCTTTTCAATTCTTTCATGTTTTGAAACCCCTGCATAAATGAGTGGTAAAGTTACATTTTCAAGAGCAGTATATCTGGGAAGCAGGTTAAAGGTCTGAAACACAAAACCAATTTCTCTATTCCTCACCTCTGCCAGTTGATTGTCTTCCATCTTACTAACATCTTTGTCATTCAGCATGTAAATGCCGTCAGTAGGTGTATCCAGACACCCTAAAACATTCATTAAAGTGGATTTTCCGGAACCGGAAGGTCCCATAATTGCCACATATTCATTTCTGTTTATGGTCAATGACACATCCCGTAAAGCTCTAACTATTACTGTACCAATATAATAGTTTTTAATTATGTGATCAATTTCTATAATATTGCTCATTTAAATACGCGTTTAATTATAATTTTACTAAAATAATCTATTCCCATTGAAAACAAAAAAAACTGCTGTTAATTTTTGTTAACATCTTTTACTTTTAATAAATTTCCTGCCAGACTCCCGCATATAAACTAATACCGGATGGTATAATCCTGCCGGTAAAGTCCTTTCCTGAAAAATACCAGCCCCATTCTAAAAAGATCGATGGTTACCCTCACTTTTTCCTCATTTATTATTTGTTTCCATGCTTTTTCCATTCCGTGTGACCAGTGAATGTCATCAAAAATAAAGATTGTATGATCTCCTGCTTTTTCAAGACACTGATAAAAGTAATCAAGCGTTGCTGCTTCTATATGATTCCCGTCAAAAAATACCAGATCTGCTGTTTTAATTTTACTCAATGTGTCCGGTAGAGTTTCGTCAAATAGTCCCTGAATCAGACGAACATTCTGCACTTTCAATATTTCAAAGTTTTTCCGGGCAACCTCAGCCAAAGGCTCTGCCCCTTCAAGCGTATAAACAATTGCATCTTCATTTGCCTTTGCAAGATATAAAGTGCTAATGCCTAAAGAAGTTCCAATTTCAAGAATTATTTTCGGCCTGAATTCCTCCACAATTCTATAAAGTAATCTTCCGTATTTACCGGAAACAGATGATGATTTAACAATATTCTTTATTTTCCTGTGTTTGCCACGTAAAACTACCGAGCCTGCACCCGGATCATTATAATGAAGCGTTTTCTCTGACTTTTTTAATTCTCTTCTTAGCTTCTCTATTTCAGCAAAAGCTGGTTTCTTTTCCCTGCTCCTCATTACCCCGGTAACAAATTCATAAACAAAAGGAGAATGAATCCCAAACCCGTACTTATGCCTTGACAATGATTTATACTTTATTCCTTTGATAATTTTCCGGTACTTTTCCATTAAGATTATATTGTATTTGACATCTAAGTGGTCAAAAATATTGCATTTTCATCATTTTTTTACAAAAATGTTAATAAATCCAATCTTTCAGGGATAATTGTTCCGAAAGATAATCTAATTTTGTTTATTGTGAATACCCAATTTATCCAGCCAAAATGAATGATCTCTTCCAACAGGATATTAAATTCTTAACCGGTGTTGGTCCAAAACGGGCTGAGCTACTAAATAAAGAGCTGGAAATTAGCACTTTTCACGACCTCCTCACCTACTTTCCCTATAAATACATTGACCGCAGCAAGTTTTATACATGCAGACAAGTCAACAATGACCTGAGTTATATTCAACTCAGGGGGAAAATCAGAAATTTCAGAATGGAAGGGCAACGTGGACGAAAAAGGCTGGTTGCCGAGTTCTATGACAAAGAAGGAAGTATTAGTCTCTTGTGGTTTCACGGAATAAAATGGATCAAAGACAGTATCAGTGAAGACAGGGAGTACATTGTTTTTGGCAAACCGAGTATTTACCAACGTCAGATCCACCTGATACACCCCGAAATAGATGATCCTTCAAAAAAAGAGGGAAAATTATCTTCCGGCCTTCAGGCGCTGTACAGCACAACTGAAAAACTGAAGACAAATTACATAACTTCCAAAACAATACAAAAACTACAACAAAACCTGCTTGAGAAAGTAGCGGGGCAGATTCATGAAACCATTCCTGTCTATCTTGTTAAGAAACTCAATCTTATTTCAAGAAAAGAGGCCCTGATCAATATTCACTTTCCAGCAAATGCAGAACTTCTGAAGAAAGCAAGCTTTCGCCTTAAATTTGAGGAACTTTTTTACATTCAGCTTAACCTGCTTAAATTAAAAACCAACCGTGAAATTAAATTTAAAGGTTACATCTTTTCAAAAGTGGGTGAACACCTGAATAATTTTTATCACCATTATTTACCTTTTAGCCTGACAGAAGCTCAAAAAAGAGTGATCCGGGAGATAAGAACAGACCTGGGTTCCGGTAAGCAGATGAACCGTTTGTTACAGGGAGATGTTGGCAGTGGGAAGACCCTTGTGGCTTTCATGTCGATTTTAATTGCCCTGGATAACGGCTACCAGACTTGTCTCATGGCACCAACGGAAATCCTTGCCAGGCAACATCTTACAACTCTCTCAAAATTTACTAAAAAGCTGGACATAGAAATAAGCCTTTTGACCGGATCAACAAAAAAAGCCGAACGCAGGATCATTCACGAGAATCTACAGAACGGGAGGCTTTCTATCATTGTGGGAACACATGCTTTAATTGAAGAAACAGTTCTGTTCAAAAACCTGGGATTGGTTATTATAGACGAACAACACCGGTTTGGAGTTGCGCAACGAAGTAAATTGTGGAAAAAAAATATTCACCCTCCCCACATACTGGTAATGACGGCAACCCCCATTCCCCGGACACTGGCAATGACCCTGTATGGTGATCTGGATGTTTCAGTAATTGATGAGCTACCTCCCGGAAGGAAACCAATTAAAACCCTTCATTATTTTGACAGGCAGCGCAACAGGGTTTTTGGTTTTATCCGTAAACAAATTGAAGCCGGTCAGCAGATATTTATCGTTTACCCACTGATAAAAGAATCAGAAAAAATGGACTACAAAGACCTGGAAGACGGGTACGAAAGTATCTCCAGGGCCTTTCCTCCTCCAAAATATTCGGTAAGTGTGGTACATGGGAAAATGAAACCGGAGGAAAAAGAAGCGTCCATGCAACATTTCATTGCAGGCAGAACTCAAATTATGGTAGCAACAACTGTAATTGAAGTAGGTGTGGATATTCCCAGAGCTTCTGTAATGGTAATCGAAAGTGCGGAAAGGTTTGGTTTGTCACAGCTACATCAGCTTCGGGGAAGAGTTGGCCGTGGTAGTGCACAATCTTATTGTGTTCTGATGAGTTCTGTCAAGCTTAGTAACGAAGCAAAAAAAAGGCTACAGACCATGGTTCGCACCAATGATGGATTTGAGATTGCAGAAGTTGACCTGAAGCTTCGCGGACCAGGTGATATTGAAGGAACCCAGCAAAGCGGTATTGCATTTAATTTAAAAATTGCCAGTCTGGGTCAGGACGGGCAGATTCTCCAATATGCCAGAAATATGGCTGAACAAATTCTGGAAAAAGATCCGGGGCTAACTCATCCTGAGAACAACATTCTTGTTTCCCGGTTAAAGACCCTGAAAAACACATCCAACAACTGGAGTGTTATTAGTTAGTGTCTCTTAGAAAACGCCAACAACTACGTTACGCTCATCTCGAAAACAGTCATTTACGAAAGTAAACTCCTTGATTTTCAAGATTTCGCAAGCCTTGTTCTTGGTGTTTTCCAAAAAGCCACTTAAAAACAGATAGTTTTCTTAGAAGCACCAGTTAGCGTTTCTCTATATAGTCCGGATTCTGCTTTGTTTATAAAAATTCAAACTTTAATAAAAAAAGCTTGCCCTTTAAACGATGATATTTTATTTAACACATTAATAATTAAATAATTTTGTGTTTTTTGGCAATCCCTGGTTAATTCAATTACTTTACGCCGTGAGCAAGTTGGTAAAACCAATGAAACTCATTCATAAAAAGGGCATCAAAACTCAGTAAATACTCAATCTTATCTTTGTCAACCTGACTCCTTAGTAAGGAATAATCCTCAGATTTTTCACCACTCTGACCAGAAAACATATTCATCCTGTTCAGAAAGGAAATCCGGTCATGCCAGGCACCCAGGAAAGACTCCAGTTTCTTTAATTTATTAAGATGAATATGATATTCTGTGCTATCCCAGTCACCTGTCATATTCATCTCAAAAATAAACCTGGCTTTTTTTAGTAATTTTCTGATCTTGTGATAAGAATGAATATCTGAATCTGACCTGGAAAGGATCTTCTCCGCTCTACTGAATGTTTTCGCAATAAATACTTTTGCTTCAACACGGATGTCTGAGTTTCTATTTATTGAATTCAGAACCTCTTCCCAGTCTGTATTTTCCATGTGCATTAGCACACCCCTCGATTCAAACTTAAAGTCTTCCGCTACCAACAGCATTTCTTTGGTTAAGAAAGCTCTGAAATTAATAAAATGCTCATCAAGTAGTTGTTCGTATGTTTTAACCAACTGATGTACTACCTGTAAATCTCTCAGTTCCCCACCTGACCGGAAAGAGGGTTTTAAGCCAGAAAGTACCCGGGTTTTTACTTTTGGTAAAAACCCGGATTTCCTTAAAAAAACAAATCCGGCCCTAAGCTTTTTAAGTGACACCCGGAAATCATGAACAGCCGTCTCATCCAACGTAGCAAAAGCACTTTTTAAATTAATTTCCAGGCTTTGTATCTCGTTGGACAGATAATTTTTTACACAATTTATTTTTTCAATATTATTTGCCCGCTGTATCATTAATTAAAAAAAAGCCCGGTTCACAGGATGAACTCATTAATATTAAATTCAAATAAACTATACCTTACCAATAAAGTAAATTTCCGGGGAATAATAAAATTATTCTTATCAAACCCTTTAAGAATTAGTGAATTTTTACAAAAAAGCCTTTTATCACCTTATTATCTTATTTAAAATCAGGATAAATTATAAACAGAGAATTCAATTTATCTGCCAAATAGGCGAATGAATGATGAAACAATTTTAAATTTGCCCATTAATTTCAAGAAATTGACAAAAAATTCAGATATAGAACACCTTGGCAGGATTGAATCAATCAAGGGTGACCTTATTAAAGTTAATTTTATCACTCAGTCTGCCTGTGCTTCCTGTCATGCCAAGGGAGCCTGTTCTGCTGCTGATATGCAAGAGAAAGAGGTAGAAATCATTTCCCCCGGATTTCATGCCAAAAAAGGAGAACAGGTTTGGGTAGTGTTAAAACAATCTTTAGGTTTCAGGGCTCTTTTTCTTGGATACATATTACCCCTCATACTTTTGCTGGTTGTTCTTCTTTCTTTTACTCCCATTTTCGGGAGCGAGGGAAAAGCCGGCCTTGCTGCATTAGCTGCTCTTGTATTCTATTATTCCGGACTTTATTTGTTCCGCAATAAAATAGATAAACAGTTTAACTTCACTTTACGAAAAATCAATTAATCCAGGCCATATGAACCCAACTCTTTTATATACCATAATTTCTTTAAGCACACTGGGACTGGTGTCAGCCATTATCCTTTATTTTGTTGCTCAGAAATTCAAAGTTTTTGAAGATCCCAAAATTGATATGGTTGAGGAAGCTCTGCCCAGTGCAAATTGTGGGGGCTGTGGCTTTCCAGGATGCCGGAATTTTGCTGAAGCATGTGTAAAAGCAGGCTCTCTTGAGGAGCTATACTGCCCGGTTGGTGGTAATGATACAATGGCTAAGGTGGCGGGTATCCTGGGTGTTGAGGCGGTAGAAGCTGACCCGCAGGTTGCTGTTGTGAGGTGCTCCGGATCTTTTGAGAACCGGCCAAGAACAAATGTATACGACGGGGCAGAGAATTGTACTATCGTTCATAATCTGTACACCGGAGATACCGATTGCCCTTATGGTTGCCTAGGCCTTGGAGAATGTGTGGATGCCTGTGATTTTGATGCCATGTACATGGACGAAAAAACAGGTTTGCCGGTTATTATTGATGATAATTGTGTTGCTTGCGGAGCTTGTGTAGAGGCCTGCCCCAGAGATATCATTGAATTAAGAAAAAGAAATAAAAAGGATCGGAAAATTTTTGTTTCCTGTGTAAATGAGGATAAGGGAGGGATTGCTAAAAAATACTGCTCGGTTGCCTGTACGGGATGTACAAAATGTTTCAAAGTTTGTCCATTTGATGCAATTACCATGAACAACAACCTGGCATTCATTGACTCGGAAAAGTGTAAGCTCTGCAGAAAATGTGTAACTGAATGCCCGACAGATGCGATACATGAAATCAACTTTCCTCCCAGAAGAGTGAAAGAAGAGAAAAAGGAAGAGACACCAAAAGCAGATATCACAGAGGAAATTTCAACAAAAAAATCAGATAATTAATCATTAACATAAATCAGATACAGTGTTAAGATCATTTCCAAAAGGAGGAGTTCACCCACCGGAAAACAAGTTTTCTGCCGGGAATAAGATCACCCTATTAGATTTACCCAAAACAGTAAACATCCCTCTTTCTCAACACCTGGGGGCACCTGCAGCACCCGTGGTAAAAAGAGGCGACCTGGTAAAAACAGGTCAGATAATTGCTGAACATAAAGGCTTTGTTTCAAGTAACATTCATTCTTCAGTTACCGGAAAGGTATTGAAAGTGGATAAAAGCCTGGATAGTTCAGGTTACAAAAGGGAAGCCGTTACCATTGAAGTTCAGGAAGATGAATGGGTAGAAGGGATTGATTCAGATGGGAAACTGGTGAAAAATTTCGATTTCACTGGTGAAGAGATTGTCAGGAAGACCCTTGATGCCGGAATTGTGGGCATGGGTGGTGCCACCTTCCCCACGCATGTTAAAATGTCCGTACCAAGGGGTAAAAAGGCGGATGTTGTAATCCTGAACGGTGTGGAATGTGAACCTTACCTTACTTCAGACCACAGGATGATGCTTGAAAAGGGTGAAGAAATTCTGGTGGGATTGAAATTGATCATGAAAGCCCTTAAAGTAAACAAGGGGTTGGTAGGAATCGAGAATAACAAACCCGACGCCATTGAAAATCTTACCAAAATCGCAGAACAATATCCAGAGATAAGTGTTGTCCCGCTCAAAGTAAAATATCCGCAAGGAGGTGAAAAACAATTAATAAAAGCACTTACCGGCAGAGAGGTCCCTTCCGGTGGACTTCCTATTGATGTGGGAGCCGTAGTTCAAAATGTGGGTACTGCATTTGCGGTTTATGAAGCTGTTCAAAAAAATAAGCCTTTAATTGAAAGAGTGGTTACCGTAACGGGTAAAGGAGTAAAAATCCCCTCAAACTTTCTTGCCCGGATCGGAACACCCGTAAATCAACTGATTGAAGCAGCCGGCGGTATTCCTGAAAATACCGGAAAAATCATCAATGGTGGACCTATGATGGGTAAAGCACTGAATTCCGTTGATGTTCCGGTGATGAAAGGAACTTCAGGAATCCTTCTGATTCCGGAAGAAGAAAGCAAAAGAG
>JANTGF010000079.1 GCA_024763075.1 Bacteroidales bacterium
CTTTATCATTTGGGTTGCTATCTCTATGTTAAGGGGTGACCATTTGCTGCGATTTCTCCGGGGTGTGAAACGATAGGCATATTTTTCATCATCAATCCTTTTCTTAAGCCCGTCAATCCAGCCAAAACAGATGGCTTCCTCCACGGAATCCCTGTATGCAACAGATGATTTCCCGGTATGCTTTTTATAGAAAACCAGCCATGCTTCCTTTACAATGGAATGGTTCTTTTCAAGCCATTGCCGCCATTCTTCCCGGTTCGATGCGTAAACTTTTACATTCATTTTGTATATTAATCAATAAGAATTGTTTCGCACTTAAAGGTAGTTGTATGATATTTAATAAGTTAAAAATCCATAGCTAAATTATATCCATGATAATTAATTACTTAATATTTCCATTTTTGAACTTTTTACTTTGTGAACCTTTGTACATTCCTTAGTGTTCCTTAGTGGTAATATAGAGTATCCAATTTTTACCACCAAGGCCTCAAAGGATATCACAAAGGACTCACTAAGGCCAACAATCTTAATATCAATATTTTATGCCAAACTACTTTAACTGCGAAACATTAGTCAATAATTTTAAGGTATTTTTTAGATATTGTGAAAACAACTCATTGTGAAATTATAATTTAACACAACCAAAAAACTTATGAATAACCAAAGCTTTGTAAAGACATAATTTTGAAAATGCCGGTTAATCGTCAGTAATGCCTAATTGCTATAAAAAACCCCATTTAAGATAACTGACCGCGTGTCAGCCGCCCACTGGTGATTATGAATCGCCTGTATTGGGAAAAATTGCCTGGAAAACCAAAGGATTTGCGGGCGCGTATTGTTAGGCTCCACCCCAGTTAAGCTTGAAATCCTCACCCAGATCAAAAATGAAATCCTTTACCAGGAATACTTTGCCGGCTTTGATACTTATAACAGTTACACCACTATTTTGGCCTGCCCTTCCATCCCGTTTGTTAGCTGAAGATTCCAATGTACAGCAACAACCACATTCATTCCCGGTAGGGGCAAAGATCTTCCTGACACAGATGTATTGGATATCGAATTGATTTTTTTGGAATTGCTTGAAAAAATTCCGGAACCAGCTTTCAACAGCACTCTTTCCCTCGAAAGTGCCACTTACAGATATTTCACCTGGATAAATGAATACTCCATCATCTCTCCAACCAGATACAAACCTGGCAAGGTCGTGTCGATTCATAGCCTCAAAAGATTTAGCTATGGCTTTTTTTGCTTTAATTGCTCCAATCATTAGATCCTCCTTTCAGAATTAGATTTTCGATTACGTACTTAACGACCAAGCTCGCCGGTGGTAATGAAGCGCAGCGGCTTTGCCGTCCTGTTAGCTGCATTCAGTCTCCTCCTTACCTGTGCCTCTCCACGTCTCTTATACTATATCCAGTAGTGGTATTAAAGTATCCGATACGTACAGGGGCCTGGAACTTGAATCCAAAGGCTTCAGATTCATTCGATTGTGCCAAAAGACAGGCATGCCAACTCCCGATGCACCGGGGACATCTGAAGCAGAGCCGGCGACAAAGATAACATTCTCCGGTTTACACCGAAGCCTTTCCAAAGCCATTCGGTATGGTTGCGGGTTTGGCTTGTAGTATCCAGCCTCTTCCGCCGTTATGACTATAGGGATTGATATACCAGTTCTTGAAACAGCAACCTCAGCCAACGCGATTGATGAATTGGTCACCACTGCAACCGGTACCTTCCCGATAAGTTCACGTAAAACTCCAATCGTTTCAGGCCACGGTTCAACCTCACCCCAACGCTGTATGAGTTCATTTGCCCGTTCATAAGGCATCCCTACATCTTTCCCTGCCTCCCTGATGATGCCCTCGTAGGATCGGTATGCACCCGCCTGATAGGTCAGTTTTAGGTACCTATTTCTCCAGTTAAAGCCAGCCCGATCTGACCCAGCCACCTTACTCCAAAGAGACCAGGAATTCAGAAGAGCTGTCAATAGGTCAAACAATATAGCCTGGTATTTATCTTTCGACATTTTCACTCACCATAGTTTTAGACGTAGTCCACGCAGCTAACGGCAGTTTTTCTAAAAACCTCCGGACTCGTTGAATTTCGGATAAATTTAGTCAATTTTAAGCAGCTATGAGCCATGGTTTCTGAGTTTTATTTGGGGAACAGTTAAAAAAAATGAGATTGCTTAAATTGGCTTATTTTATGCCAGATAAAATGTAACAAACTGAATATAAGAAAGATATAGATTTTCATATAATCCTTCAATGTATTTCATACCCTAAATATAATAATTATAATGCACTTACGCAATTTCTTTGGAATTATTCTAAATCTATTTTTATGTTCTTCTTAAGTGGGGTTTTTAGACAGTCTGACGGTGGAATTAAGCCTCCGTAGTATAGCGCGGGCTTTGCCTTTCTGCAAAGGGCGTGACTCGCGTAAGCGGTCGGTTTTGGTGAATTGTTATACAAATTCCAAGGATTCTTGCGCATTGCGGAATTGGGTATTCGATCTGTGAATCAATAATGCTCGTTTCACCAATGTGGAGTACTACATTTTTCGAGCGGATTTGGCGAACCTTATGAAGTTCGGGAAATGGGCTTCCGTATATATTCTTAAATCAAAACATAATGTTAAGAAACGGTTGCAGTTACTGATTTAAATTCAATAAAATTACCGTAATGTATCAACTTTATGGTTAATGATATATAAGCGTTACCCCCATCCTGGCTTTTTAATGAATTATAATAGACTCTGTATGAGCCTGCATCTTCTCCATTTAAATAAAACATCAAATTCATATAATCTAATTCGTTATCCATCCGAAAACTGTAAACGCCGATGCTTTGTTTATTTAATTTACCATCCTTACCCAGTAAAAACTCCTGTGGAAAGGGACCATTGTTGGTGCCGTCACAATACACTTTATAACAGGAAATGGTGAAAGGATTCTTAATAAATTCTGCAGTAACATCAATTTCGTCATTTCCTTTTGTTTCGACAATCAAAACAGATCCACCAAGCAAAAATCCGAAATTTATTTAAGGGACTTCAGTTTTATTAAATTCCCCCTCATCCCTGAATTCAAAGCAACTCTGGACAATAAAAATTATAAAGAAAGATAATGGATAAAATCTTCTTCATGTTGTTTAATATTCAAGTTATGAATATATGAAAAATGTAAGTATCAGTCAAATGAATATCTTTTCGCTACTAATCAACTCATCACTCCAGGCATTTCCTAATGTCTAACATATTATTCTACTACCAATAGTAATACATAAAATACGGAAATTAAACATATCCAAAAAATCCTCTGAAAAAAATTACATTTTCTCAGTATGATATGAAAAAATGGAGCTACTCGCAGGAAAATGTAACATAAAAGCTTAGATTTGTATGGATAAAAGGTGCTGATTTTTTAATTCAATGCTAATGTCAATTTATATGGTGATGCACTAAAAAGTTTTGTACAATAATAACATTTTGATACAAACATGTAATTCTCATGCGGAACTTCAGTTTACTAATACATAAAAAGCAAAACAAAATGATGAATGGCCGTGAACGACTGATGACGACACTTCGTGGTGAAAAGGCAGATCGTGTTCCATTGACTATCTATGACTGGTTGATACCCGACAAGAAGGCTGGGAAACGCCTAATTGACAAGGGGCTCATCACGATCAATAGTAAACGTGTGTTTCACGAGGAAATAAGGGGCGTAACAGTTAGGAAAAAGGAGATTGGCTTAGGCATTAATAAGGAATTTGTTACTACTATTGAAACTCCCGTTGGCAGTCTTGTTGAACGGGCCAAACTGGATCCGACTTTGCAAAGTAGGTGGGTTATAGAGCACTTTATTAAATCATTGGATGACTATCGGGTAATGAAATACGTCTTTGACCATACCGAAACTAAACCTGCATTTGAAGAGTTTCGTGAAGCTGATGTCCGTACAGGCCTTCGAGGGATTGTTTTGGGTGAGATCCTGCCAATTCCCATTCAATGGCTCTCGGTTGAATTGATGGGTACTGAGACGTGGTCGGAGGGTGTAATGATGTATCCTGATGAAATGGCAGAGTTACATGAATCGTTGACACGCCTCTACAGGCAACAAGTTTCAATTGCAGCCGACAGTCCGGCTGAGGTAATTTGGTTACCTGATAACATAACCGGTAGCATTATGTCACCTCAATTGTTCGACCAATATTGTGGGCCGATATATGCAGAAGCTTGTGTTGAGCTAAAACAAGCAGATAAACTATCCTTTTCACACTTCGATGGTATTAACCGACCAATTGCCAAAAATATTGCTCAAACTCCGGTGGATATTATCGAGGCTTTTACCCCACCTCCAATGTGTGATATGACAGTGGCCGAGGCATGTGCTGCCTGGCCTGATAAAGTTCTAAGCCTCAATGTGCCCGGTATACTCTTTACAGAACCCTATGAGGTTATTGAATCGTACATAAAACAGTATATGAAAGAAGGAAGTCAACGGAATGGGTTTGTGATAGGGTGTACAGAGGAGTATGACTTCACAAAGTTTGAACATGCGTTCTCAGCAATTGGGAGTGCGATGTATGATGAATCCTAGAGAGTATGAAGTTTAAACCTTGGTTAGCCTATGCCTTAATTACAACCCTGTTCTGGGGTGTTTGGGGAGCATTTAGTGAACTTCCTGTAAACGCAGGATTTCCCGGAACATTGGTTTATGTATTCTGGTCACTAAGCATGGTCCCGCCAGCACTGGCAGGCTTAAAGATTATTGACTGGAAATTGGAACATGATTGGAATTCCATTGGATATGGATTAATCATTGGAATACTTGGTGCCGGGGGGGCGCTGGCATTAATGTCAGGTGCCATCGAAAACGGACCGGCATACCTTATCTTTCCCATAATTTCGCTATCCCCCGTAATAACTATTATCATCTCTATTATATTCCTAAAAGAAAGAGCAAGCAAACGCGGTTGGATTGGTATCATCATTGCCTTGATTGCAATTCCTCTGTTATCATATCAGGGTTCAGGACATAGTGTGAACGGTATATTATGGCTCCCTTTTGCATTAATAGTTTTTATAGTTTGGGGTGTACAGGCGGTCTTTATGAAATTGGCTAATAGAACCATGAAAGCGGAGAGCATTTTCTTTTACATGATGTTGTCAGGAATTATGCTTGCACCCATTGCTTTATTCATGACAGATTTTTCGGAACCAATAACCTGGGGCTTCAAAGGACCTTATCTGACATTTTTTGTTCAATTGCTCAATTCAATTGGTGCCCTGTGTATTGTTTACGCATTGCGTTATGGTAAAGCAATTGTTGTTAGTCCGCTTACAAATGCTGTTGCACCAATGATTACTGTAGCACTTTCCCTGATTATCTACTCAGTAATCCCACATACAGTTGTCATTACAGGAATGCTTCTGTCGATAGTTTCTGTGATTTTGCTGGCGTTTGAAGATAGTTCATAGTGCATATGGTTACAGAATTGACCGGAAAAATATTCTTAACAAGCTCTGGTAATTTATTGATTTTAAAAACTTTATTTTTGGCTAAATTACCGGGCTGCTGCAACACACCATGTGTAAATTGAATTTATTATGTTATTATTGTAAGGTATAATTAACAATTATATCATAACCCTAAATTATTAAATAGTTATAAAATGAAAGGAATTTATAAAATTTGCAGGTTATTAACTTTGGTAACAGTTTCTTTGTTGATATCAAATGTGCTATTGGCACAGCAAGTTAAACTGTCAGGTAAGTATTTCAAAATTAAATTTAATAATGATGATGGATTGTATTCTGTTATACACAATAAAAATCCATTTTTAAACAATGCACATGTTGAGATACTAACCGAAAATGGAATTATTATTCCAGTAGTTAGTACAGATAAAAAGAACAAACCTTCTATTAATAAATTTACCGATGCAATTGGAAGTGGTGAATTGATGCAAGTATCAATGAAAGATTCAGGTTTAGATGTGATTGTACAATTTAAAATTTATGACTCTAAAGATTTAATGACAGTCAATGTCAGATTAATTAATAATTCAGGAAAAGATATACCTGTGCAGGAAATCAGGCCTGTTATGGTTGAGGGTACTCCTTCGAGCAATATGGTTGTTGGTGATAAAATTAAGGGTACCCGCGTATTAACAATGGGATACTCATTTGTTGATAGTGGTGAGCTGATGTTTATAGAAAATGAACATTTCGATTACAGTTCAAACGCTAATATGGCTCTTTATGTACCTGAGAAATCAATTGGATTAACAATTGGTTCAATAAATTTTGACCAAACTGAAGATCAGATATTTTTAAGAAATGATCCTGAAAAATTTGAAAATGGTAAATTTCCCGGTTATGGACTGAAGGTTGCATGTTCAACCAATAAAACGGGTGCAAGTATGTACCGATATAAAAAGACCGATAAGTTCTCATCACAGGTTACAAGAGATAATTACGATGTTGAGATGGATGGCTGGATGCCGGATGATTCTACAGAACATTACAACGATTATTTTTTGAAAACCGGAGCCACACTTTCATCTGGTCCCATTGCTTTTATATTTAATGAGGATCCAAACACAACTTTAGAGCTATGGGCAGATTATTTTCATGATTATAACGATGTTAAATTAAATACTAATCTACCTAACGGCTGGAGTTCATGGGCCGATTTATATTACAATATTGATGAAGGTAAAATGCTAAAAGTTTGCGATTTTATTGTCAATCAGCATTTACCCGATTTTGGCTTCAAAATGATTCAGATTGATGATGGTTTTCAGGAAAGGTATGGAGACTGGGAAGGTAATTTATACTTTCCTCATGGTATGAAATGGCTTGCCGATGAAATTAAAAAAAGAGGCTTAATACCCGGTATCTGGCTGGCGCCTTATACGTTCTCAATTGATACAGATGTTGCCTTAAACCATAAAGACTGGCTGTTCCACTATAAAGATGTTGACAGTGCCCAGATAGTTAAATACTACCTTGACTTCCCCGTTTATATAATGGATGTTTCTGTACCTGAATCTCAACATTGGTTGGATAGCATGTATTCAAAAGTGTCAAACGATTGGGGATATGAATTGTTTAAGCTTGACTTTATTCTTCATTCAATAGCTGAAGGCACCCAACTTGCTGATGTATATATGACTAAGGCAGAGGCTTATCGCAAAGGATTGAAAATTGCAAAAAATGCCCTGGGTGAAGATGGCTATCTGCTGGAGTGTGGTGTTATTACAGCTGCCGGAGTAACCGATGGTTGGAGAACAGACCGTGATTCTGAAGCCCGGTGGCATGAAATTGTTATGGAACATGGTACAGGACACTCAACTCCTAAGCATTACTACATGAATGGTAAGTTGTTTAATACTGATGCAGATCAACTTATGGTAAGAGATGGCTGGGGGTTAAGTATTGATATGGCTCGCGTAATGGCAACAAATGTGGCCATGGGTGGCAGTCAGGTACTGGAAGGAGATGAATTTTACAAATTGCCGGAAGAGAGAATTGATATCGTAAAAAGTGTGGTTCCTCCCTATGGTGTGGCTGCACGTTCTGTCGATTTGTTTGATGTTAACCAACCCGCAATAAATTCATTGCACGTTGATAATGGTACTAATGATTACTGGGTGGTTTCTGTAACCAACTGGACAGATGATAAACGGGAAAGAAACCTTGATTTAATAAAAGCAGGTTTGGATAAAGACCAGGAATATTTTGCTTATGAGTTTTGGGAACAGAATTATTTTGGAGAAGTGAGTAATAACATAAAATTAAACTTAAAACCTCGGTCGTCGCAAGTTATCTCTTTCAGGAAAAAACTTGACATACCACAAATAATTGGAACAGACCGTCATATTTTACAAGGAGCGGTAGATTTAAAGGATGTTGTTTGGGATGCTAAAAGTAAACAAATTTCCGGGAAATTATCAGGAGCCCGGGAACATTTGTATCATGTAATTGTACATGTACCGGAAGGATATGTACCCGGAAAAGTTATTGTTAATGGTAAAGAGCTGAGTGCGATAAATGTGTCAGAAAACCTAATAAGCATACCTGTTGATTTTGGGGATTTAAAAGTTTCTGATTTTTCAGTGCAATTCTAATATCAATTAATGTGTTGATGCACTGAAAAGTTTTTTACAAAAATAACTATGGATACAAACATGTTATTCTCATACTGAACTTCAGTTTACCAATAGCTGAGTACTAAAACAAATAAATTTAAAAATTTGAATAAATATAAACATTTAATTAATAGTAAGATATCTGCATTATCTGTAGTATTCCTTTGTGCGTTTCAATCTACTCTTTTTGCAGTAGAAGGTACCGGTATCATTGCCGGACCCTACCTTCAGCATGTTACGCAAACCAGTATGGTAATCATGTGGGAAACCAATGTTGCGGCTACTTCTACAGTAAAATTTGGCAAAGCCCGTTTTGTCCCTGCTCCGGGAAGAAATAAACCGGAACCTAAAGCTCCTCTTGACCGGGTGGTTTCCCTGGATAAAATGATAAACATTCATGAGGTCAGGCTGGAGAATCTTGAAGCTCAGACTGATTATTTCTATCAGGTATTATCTGTGAGTAAAGACGGAAAGATACTGGAATCGGATGTGTTTATATTTCAGACGGCGGTAAGGGAAGATTCTCCATTCGCTTATGTGGTGATGGGGGATAACCGGACTTATCCCGACCGGTTTAAAAAACTTACCGATATGGCTTATGCAGAGCGACCCAACTTCGTAATAAATGTAGGCGATGTGGTAAGTGACGGTAAAGTAAAGGAACAATGGATTACTGAGTATCTGGCTCCTGCAGCCGAATTGATGCACAGGGTGCCTACCTATGTTTCCATAGGAAATCATGAGCGTGATGCAAAATGGTATTACCGGTACGTTTCCTACCCCGGAAATGAAAATTACTATTCATTTGACTATGGAAATGCCCATTTTACCATAGTGGACAGTAATAAGGATTTATCCCCCGGTTCAAAAGAATATGAATGGATCAAAGCAGATCTTGCTTCTTCCAAAGCAAAATGGAAATTTGTGGCCCACCATCATCCGCCTTACAGTTCGGATAGCGATGATTACGGGAATACAGCTTACAGCTTGTCAACAAGAATGGCCCCTGAGGTTAAATCACTGATCCCTTTATATGAGCAACATGGCGTGGATATTGTCTGGTGCGGTCACATACACGATTATGAACGAACCTGGCCAATACGTGGAGGGAAAGTAGATGAAAAAAATGGGGTTATTTATATTCAGGCGGGTGGTGGAGGAGCCGGGTTGGAAAATTTTGCACCCACCCGAAGCTGGTTCACGGCCAAGTTGCTTCGTTACTGGCAATATTGCCTGGTTACTATTCACGATGGTACCTTCCGTATGATGGCGTACGATATTGATGGCAAAATGTATGACTTCCTGGAATTGAAAAAGTAAAGCGTTGAAAATGTGGAAAATGAAAAGAAGATTTGAACTTCTTGTAATGCGGATGCACAGGCCAAAATACTTTTTTCTGCTATTGATCTTGATCTTTCCCATAAACACATTATTCAGCCAGCCGCAGGAAATTGGTAAATGGAAGCGATTTGAAGCTAAATTTGAGAATACGGTTTGGAAGGGAAATCCCAATGATATTGTGATGAATGTTATATTTACGGCTCCTTCCGGAAAAACATTCAATCAATTTGGCTTTTATGCGGGTAAGAATACATGGAAAGTGTTTTTTATGCCGGATGAAACCGGAAAATGGTCTTACCGTACAAAATCCTCCGTACCGGGTCTGAATGGAAGCAAAGGCGCTTTTCAATGCATTGAATCCGGTCTGGAACCTCCTCTTGCCGCATCCGGTAAACAGTGGAAGATAGGATCTGAAAAAGGGAACTTCCCGGTAATCTGGAGTCCGGTTGTGGAAGATGGTAAACAATGGGGCTTCAGAGGGAGAGATATTTCGGATTCAATGGTTCAAAAAGCACTGGTGTTTGCCGATGAAGAAATCGGAGCCCGTTTGCTGGGTATTGGAGAACTGCTTGTTGTTCCCGTTGGATGGGCAAAGGACTGGCCACAGAGTGCTTTGCCATATGTCAGGGGAAAGGAAGGGGATGAGTTTTACCAGCCCTTCTGGGATAAGTTGAATGCAAAGCTGGATGCAGCCCGTGATCGTAATATGGGCGCATATATCATGCTTTACGGGGATGACGAGATGCGGCCCGATCGTTATGGGCTCACCCCCCGATCCGATCAAGAACTACGCTTTTTCCGTTACGTTGTGGCCAGGCTGGCCTGCTACCCCCATCTTTTGTGGGATACCGGAATTGATATTGGAGAGTACCGTAAAACGGAATGGATAAACTGGTTTGCCAACTGGTTTTTATCGCATGATCCCTGGGAACACCCTGTGAGCAGCCGGTCGGGTGGGGGAAGTGGTGGTTCCATGCCTGAAAACGGAACTTACTTCAGTACTGGAGGAGCCTCATTGCCTTTACGAACCCAGTTGCTTGAACAGTATTCAAATACAAAGGTTCCCCTTGCTCAAACCGACCACTGGAGGCCTTTTATTTCAAGAGGGAACTGGAATAATACAAAAATCAGGATTGCCATGTGGCGTTGTGGCCTGACCGGTGCGATGGCTCTGTATCCGGATTACAGCCAGGGAACTTTGAAAAATGAAGTATTGGAGGAAGGAGGAAAATTCATAGGCATTGCCACCGCATTTTTCCGGAATAAGCTGCATTCTGACCTCTTGAAACTGCAACCACACGATGAACTCATTACGGAAGGTGGAAATGCTATCCTAACTGCAAACCCTGGAACAGAGTATATCGTTTACGATGAAGATGGAGGAAACCTTACCATTGATCTGATAACTAAAGAAAATTTATATTTCTATTACTGGTACAACCCGCGGACCGGTGAAACGGTTTTATCCGGCAAAGTAAAAGGAGGGGTTAAACAATATTTCTTTTCGCCTGCCACAGGAGAAGACTGGGTTTTGCATATCTATAGAAAATAAAACCAGATATCTCTGTTCTTAGTAAACGATGTTTTATCTTATTTTTGGATAATAATTTTCCTAATCAGTGAATACTTTTGTGTTTGAATATAACAGAAGTAAATCCCGTTATTTATCTCACTGATATCCAGGACGATATCAGTTGATCCTGATGGAATAGATTTCTGTAACAGTTTTTTACCGTTCAGATCAATTACAAAGATGTTTACAGGTTTTCGTTTAAAAATTTCCGATCGGATTGTTAAAGTACTATTGGCTGGATTGGGGAAAACCTCTATAGGTACAGGTTCTTTTTCAATCCCGGGGAAACCCGCTACATCTGTCGTAAACTGCCAGATTTCACTCCAGTCGCTTTCACCGGCAGGATTTTCGGATCTTACTCTCCAGAAATAGGTATTTCCCTCATGGGGAGTGATCATAAATGTGGTATCCTTCAGAGGAGTGGTGTCGACAATCGGGTTAGCAAAGCTCCCATCAAGAGCAAGTTGCAGATGGTAACGGTCGTAAACGGCTGTCTGCTGCCAGGTAAGAGACGTATCCTGACTGTTGACACTAACATTGGAGGATGGTGAAATCAGCAAGGGGACAGATGGCATTTTTACAAAGCTACTTAGCTCCAGACTCAGATTTGGTGCCCCCTCATTCAAAACATCATTTGCCAGTATTTCATCCGAAGTTTCATGATCCCACAGATTGTACATGGCAAATACGGTATCCGGTTGTGCAGGTTGATATTTGATCCACATATCATAGTAAGCGTTGTTACGCAAAACATTGAGCCCTTCACTGTTATAGCGGCCTCCGCCAAAATCAGCAGGGGAGAGGATTAAAATTCCCGAACTGTCATTATCTGAAATGGTATTGCCTTCCACAGGACCTGATATACCCTCTGCAATCAGTCCGTTTCCTGAGCCGTTCTTAATTTCATTATACTGAACTTTACCGGCACTTCTGCCATAAAAACCTGTATGAGCATTGCTTATGATATTGTTATTAAACACAGTTGCCGGACTGTTGCTGTAAAGGCCGTAAAACCCTCCGGATATTGTATTTTTATATACCATTCCAGTATCAGCAGCAGTTTTAATTCCAACTGTCTGATGATCGGGCGTACTTACTTCCGGCAAGTTGATAACATTCTCTGAAATCTCGGCAATGAAACCTCCGGGTACAATGATCCCTGATTCTTCGTCCATTATACTGATGATATTATTGGTAATAGTAGTATAAGTAGAATTGGCTACAATAGCCGCACTTGCAAAACTTATGTCTGCATTCTCACTGGATAGATTGGCGAATTGTTGATAAGTATTATGTCCGGGAGGCAGTTCATTCCGGTCAATCCTGTTTCCTTCAATAACAACAGCACTCATTTCCTCCCTTGTTTCCCCTGAAATATTGATCCCGCCGTTCTTAAAATGATTGTTCCTTATGGTTATCATATTTGCGCCGCCGGTATTGTTTACCGAGCCTTCAATGGTGCAATCTTCCACAATAAAGGTGTAACCGTTAAGTGCAGAAATGTCCATATCTTCAAAGTGACATCCCTTTATTTTTACGGTAGCCTTTCCTTCGCTGTTTGCAAATGAATATCCGGGACAGGTCAGTCCTGTTATTTCGGTGGTGTATTTCATGGTAAGTTCACCCATATAAAATGGCAAAGGAATAAAAGTATTGGCTGAGTCTTCTCCCACTATTATTAAGCCGTCTTTAATGTCCATGTGCAGCAAGGGTGACTCATCATACGTTCCTGGGTGAATAATTACAGAATCTCCTGCTGCGGCTACATCAATGGCTTCGGCAACGCTGGTAAAAGGATGTTCTTCACTTCCGTCTTCAATGCCACTGTTGTTATCATCATTTACATGAAATGTATTTGTCAGCATACTGCCACCCCTGATGGTATGGAGAATGGTTCCTCCTTCGCCGCCTGCCCAGCCTTTATTGGCATCTATAAAAAATACGCATGCCAGGGTATTGGTTGCTACACCACTTGCCTGTTTATACCAGTTGATACCTCCATCCGTAGTATGAAGTATGGTGCCAGGGTGCCCTACAGCCCAGCCTTTTTCCGCATCAATAAAATAAATATCGTTGATCATTTGATCCGTACCGCTTTCCTCTTCCTGCCAGGTATTTCCACCATTGGTAGTACGCATGAGAATACCACCCGTACCGGCAATCCAGCCATTTAATTCATCAACAAAAAACACCGAGGTAAAACGTTGTTTTTGAGATGGGTTTACATCTATGCTTTCCCAGTTGGTTCCCCCGTCCGTTGTTTTAATAACTGCTGCTTCAAGGCCAACCGCCCAACCTTTGTTCTCATCAATAAAGAATACATCATACAGGGGCATTCCTGAAACATTCCCTAATGAACCGGTTTGCTTAACCCACGTAACTCCTCCATTGGTAGTATGAATAATTTGGCCCCAGTTACTCATGCTAACTGCCCAACCATTATTTTCATCAACAAAACTTACAGATGTAAGTGTACCGCTTACCGGGCCTGGTTGGGTTCCCCACCCGGCTCCACCACTTGATGTGTGTAATATTAACCCGTCCCTGCCCACAGCCCATCCTTCATCCTGATTCACAAAATCCATATCGTTTAGCGGAGTTTGGAGCTCTTTTTGGACAATCCAGTTCTCCCCTCCATCAGTGGTGTATAAGACAACACCATCTGTAGTTCCTCCCCAGCCGGGGTCTCCTCCCACTGCCCAGCCGGTATCCTTATTTACGAATTCTATGGATTGTACCCAGTGCCAGAAAAGATCATTTGTTATTCTAAATTCACTGTCATAACCATCATCTTCCAACATAATTCCATATTGCCCATAGACACTACGATCGGAATCAGTCAGGTCCGGACGGGTATGACTTCTAATATCATTTAGTTCCCAAAGGATATCAGTTTCTTTTTTAACCCATCTTTCATCTGTGGCACGTAAGATTGTTCCATTGGATCCAACAGCATAACCTGAACCTATAATGCTATTTAACTTATATTCAAGTGATTCATTTTCTTTATGCCAGTTTTCCTCATCCCATTTTTTACTGATAATAATTCCTGATTTGCCGCAAATTAGTGAATTTGAATAATCAATCATATTAATATCCATAAAGTCCCAGGAAGTTCCTCCATAATGTGAAGTCCAGGTTAGTCCGCCATCCCCGGTACTAATAATCAGACCATCCTCACCTGCTATCCATAGTTCATAAGATGAAGTCTTAACATTGTGTAGAGACATACCGTAAAAATCAAGATCTGAAATAAATGTGCTGATTTTCTCCCAGTTTTGCCCGTTATCCCGGGTTTTTAACAGAGTGGCATGATCGCCACAGGCCCAGGTGGTATAACCGGAAGAGACAATTGCCCGTAGGGTTTCTGTGGTCCCACTGTTTTGTTGTGACCAGTTTTCGCCACCGTCATCGGTATAAAAAATGGTACCCTTATCTCCAACAATCCATCCGTTTGTTATTCCTCCTGATCGAAAATTATTAATCCAGATATCATTCAAATTCTCTTTAGTTCCAATGTTAATAATATCCCATCCGTAAAAGCTTTTATGAATTACTGTTCCTCCTGCACCAACAACAAAATCTGATGTTGACGACCTTAGTTCATTGCCCTGAGGCAGGGGGTTTTGCCACATCCAGCCGGTTTGTGAAAAAAGTGAACTTGTAAAAAATAAAAGTCCTAAAAGAACGCAAGGTTTTTTCATGATCATATGTTTTGTAAATTGAAGGAGGAATCAGATATTGATACAAGTTACATATTTTGGAAATTAATACCAAATTTTTAGCAAAAAAACATTCATTTTATTCCTAAAAGGTTTTCTGAAAAAGTCTGTGGTGTAGCAGATTAAAGGTGGGAAGGCGAAGATATGCTACAGACAAAAAAATGCGGTTTATTTATTCAATTTACAAGAAAGGCTTGTATAATTTAATGCAGTATTTTACATAAGGCATTGATATTTAGTTTGTATTGCGTTTTTCGGCCAGGCCTTCCATATAATCTTTTCCCTCAAGACTATCGAATATTGATGCCTGCCAGCGTTCAAGTTCTTGTAACATTATTAATGCTTTTTCATTTTCGGAAGTAGATAAATCATCTGATTCCATCGGGTCGTTCTCAAGATTATAAAGCTCAATTGTTACTTCCCCGTTTTTTTCAATACGATGCAGTTTCCAGGGCCATTTTAACCAGGCTGCATGACCATTAGATTTCCCTTTTTCAAGTGTTGGAAACTGATTCACATTCTTTAGAAGGCGCTCCGGATAAGGCGTAGGTTCTCCGGCTTGCCGGGCTTCCATAAGGCGTTTGATTATCCTGTCGCTATAAGTTGCCTGTCCTTTTTCGTAGTTATGCCAGAATCCTATTGGAGGATGAGTTTGTTCCGTACCCTTAATAAGAGGCATTAAATCTATACCATCCCGTTTGGGTTGATTTTTCATTTTTACCCCGGCAATATTTAATATTGTAGGGTTGATATCCATTGTTGTGGCAGGTACTGAGATGTGTTCTGGCTTTAGTTTTTCCGGCCATTCCAACATCCCCGGTACACGTAAACCTCCTTCGTATATACTCCCTTTTTTCTCCCGTCCGCCAGAAGTTGCCTTATTAAGCCCGCCATTGTCACTGCAAAACCAGACGATCGTATTGTCCTCAATTTCCATTTCGCGAAGTACCCTTCTTAATCGTCCAAGTTGTTGATCCATAAGGGTAATCTCCAGATAATAATCGCGCCATTTGCCTGCATCTTTGTATAGGCTGTCACTTCCCGGTAAATCAACTGGCTTCTCTTTATGTGGGGCATGTGGTGCCGGAAACCAGGTTACAGCAAACATCGGTTTGTCATCACCCTTATGCTTCTTTATAAACTCCAAAGTAGCATCCATAGTTATTACCGAACCTTGCCCTTTTGGATGTATGTATTTTCCATCCTCAGAGAGATAGGGATCCAGATCAAAAAAGTTCAACCCGGCCAGCCACTCATCAAAACCCTGTTGTCCGGGACAGGTTGGGCTCTCTTTTTGCACGGATCCGATATGCCATTTACCGAAAAATCCGGTAACATAACCTGCAGATTTCAGAGCCTCGGCAATTGTAATTTCATCAGGACGCATATAGTGACCATGATTTACAACATTGGTTCTCATTGGTGTTCGCCCCGTCATCACACTGGCCCGGGTTGGAGAACAAACAGGTGCTGCCGCATAAAACCGGTCGAATACCACACTCTGTTTTGCCATAGCATCCAGATTGGGTGTTTTTACAAACGGGTGCCCATTGTAACCTGTATCTCCCCATCCCTGATCGTCAGCCATCACAAGAATAATATTCGGCTTTTGAAGTTGTTTCCTTTTGTTTAAAGTCCGGCAACTGATTAGTAAACTCAATACTGTTAGTAAAACTATAATACTATTTTTCATACTTTAAGGAATATTTTTTTCTTATAAAGAAAATATAGGAATACCCACCCAACTGTTGTTAGTCCAATTCCATTAATGAGTGGCGTCCATGTCTCAGGAAAAAGATCAATAACTCCATCAAAGAAAAAGTTTGTTGCATGTTTAAAATTTATTATTCTTTCTGCCAGGTAAATTGTTATAGGGTTCATCCCAATTACAACAAAAATGAAAGCCCATTTTTTATATTTCCAAATGTCAATAATAAGGTAAAAAACAGAAAAGAGAAAAAGGCTAATACCACCGGCAAAGCAAATAAATGAACTTGACCATAATCTTTTGTTAATCGGAAAAACCATATCCCAAACCTTTCCGATAAGCATTAAGGCTATTGCTGCAAGTACCATATAAACAACTTTAAGCAATGGCTTGTCCTTCATATATTCTGACAATACAAATTCTCCTGTGAACATTCCAAGCAACGGGATTCCGATGGCAGGAATAGTACTGAGATAACCCTGTGGAGTGTAATTCCCCAAATATAATCTGCCGGGCATATAAAGACGATCAATATAGCCGGCAAGGTTACCTTCCTGAGAAAATGGATCGGTTGAACCCAGATCATGGGCAGGAAAAACAAGCAACAACAGCCAGTATGCAATAAGCAGGCCCCAGAACCAAACAATACGATAGCTAAGTTTTGTATTCATAAAGATAAGAGCTGCAAACATCCAGGCAAGGCCTATTCTTCCCAGAACACTACTATATTGCAAATTAGCAAAATCAAAACTGACCCCGTTCACATATATGATACCCAGAAAAACCAGGATCAAAGCACGGGTGACCAGATGTTTATATACAGGTTTTCGGCTGTCATTCATTGCTGTTCGTTTTGCCAGGGAAAAAGGAAAGGAGATTCCTGCAATGAAAAGAAAGAGTGGAAATATTATATCATAAAAATGAAACCCGTGCCAGGCAACATGATGAAGCTGACCCGCCCACCATTGGAAAACAGACCAGCCTGTAAGAGAAGCAAGGCCAATAAAGATGCCCTTCCCACCCATGATCCAGAACATGTCAAACCCGCGTAAAGCATCAAGTGAATACAATCGTTTTGCTGGTAATTTGTTTTGATTGTCCATAGTATTAATTTTCGTTTCGGTCTTACATTTCACTGTGCATAGCCTGGTATTCTGGAAAAACCAATTATTTTAATACCAGCAGCAAGCCTTTTCCTTTGGAAACAAATATGGGTTTTCCCGGGTCATATTCCTTTTTATTCTGAAAATCCTTAATGGCCGGGGCCAAAAGTTTTGTTTGAGCAGAAAGGCCAAGAGCTTTCCAGTTAATGGACAGGTTGACATTCGTGTCCTTCGCTGCCCAGCTGGCAATGGCAACAATGGTTTGTCCTTCTTTTTGGTAAACAGTGGCCTTTATTTTCTCATTATTTGTTTTTACCGGACAGTTTTTTATCCAGTATCCCAGCATCTTACAACTTCCAATGTCATAATCATCAAAGAATTTCCAGAGGGGGCGAGGATCCTTATTTCCATACATGCGGGTAGTCATTCCGTAGATCATTCCCCTGTATGGATTCCCACCATCCTGAAGCATTTCACCGGTGAGTCCGAAGGGAATGCCTGAAACCTCTGTAAACCAGTAATCCGGATTCAGGTCATATTCAAAATATTCCCCGAACCAGAGGCGCGTTATGTAAGGGAAGTGCTCCATGTAGAGAAAAGCCGAGTTTATAAATCCGTCTCTGGGATTATACTGATTGGCGGAATGCAGATCGATGATAATCTCCTTCTTTTCCTTCGTCATTACATTCACCATTCTTTTTACCGTCTCCCGGTCAAAAGCAATGTCATCCAGGTAGAGTCCGTCAATATCCTGGTTTTTAACCAGCCATCCCAGTCCTTCAATGTAATAATTCGTCCAGCGGGAGGTTCCTTTGTCCAGAATGGCTGCATCATTGACTTTGGTAGCGTGCCAGGCTTTATAGTAGTGATCCTTCAGATGTTCCTGCAGCCAGGGGTGGCCGCCACCATCACCATCATTCAGAACTTCATAGCCAAGGCTGCGCAAGGGGAACAGCTCATAACATTTATAGCTGATCTCCCTGATGGTATTGTACAGTTTTACTTTAATATCATATTTATGAGCCAAATCAATGTATTCTTTTTGTTCTTTCAGATGAAAAAAAGGATAATTGATGTAAGGGTTTATCTCATTTGCGTGGTGCACATTGATTACCGTTCCGCCCCATTTGCGAACGGAATCCACCGGAACGTACATGTGTACAAACCTTGTATTGAAATGTTTTTTCCAGTCAATGGGTTTAAAGGGTGTGATCAGAAACCGGATGATGAAATTCAGGGTATCGCCGGACTTCAAGGATCGGGAGCCAGTGTAATTTTCGCACAGTACTTCATCCGGCCAGGTAGAAATCCGGATTCCTCCTTTTCCCTGATTGTACCAGGAAGGAGGGAGGTTCAAAGGTTTTGAATGATAGAAATTGGTATTCAGCGGACGCTCGTAGTTCAGGTCACGCAATACATACTGGAGGCCTTTATTCACTCCGCCTAACCATACACCTTCCTGATTTTTTTCCACATTCCACTTCCAGCTGAGCCGGGAAGGACTTTTGGAACCTTTATTTCCCAGTCCCAGGATGTATTTTGCTGCATCCCTTCTCATTGGTATATCCATCCTGATATCTTCAACCCCAATGTCCTTGCCTGCGATCAGCTGAAGATGATAATTCACCATACCGTCGTATTCCATTGAAGCTTTAATATTGAGCTCAAAATCTTCCGACCGGCTGGTGGTTTCCCAGGAAATTTCCCCTTTTGCATTTTGCTTTACTAAGTAGGGGAGAGCCTCCCAATTTTGCTTTCTATCCGGAACAACTACTTCAAAATTTATGGGTTGTTTCAGTATGTTCCCTGGTTTTTCCTGAAATCCGGTCATTTCTTCCGTAAAGTAGCTAATTATTTGCTCCGGTAATCCGTTATCAGCCAGCACAAGTTCCCGGCCAAGTATTTTTATGTGTTTATCATTTACTTCTACCGGAACAAAAGGGGACATAATGTAATCCTTATCAATTCCGGCGGTGGAATTCAGCCAGCGCAGCCGTGTCATGTTCTCAGGCTGATTGTCTCCATGGTCTTTTATAAGGATGTCTCCCACCTCAAAAGACAGATATACCGTATCCTGTTCCAGGCCTTCAGGTTTTACTATAATTTGTCCTTTATAAGCCCCCGGAACCGCATTCTCAGGAACCATAAAACCTACCCATAATGCCTGCACATCTCCCTTTTTTACATTTACATCCTTCTTGAAAGGATTGCCTGTCAGGTCCATTCCATCGATGTTTATACATTGGAAATTCTTTTTGTCAATTTTTGATTTTCCCGGTCCATTCAGACCTGAATATTCAAGTTGAACATTCGGGATATCGGATTTGCCCGCAAATAAGCAAAGCTGAAATGAATAGAATTCACCTTTCTGAACCTGATCCCTGATGCCATTTTTCAGGCCTCTGTTTAACCATAGCCAGGGGAGGTGATGTTTCATTCTTGCCGGGAACTCACGATATTCGGGAAAAACAGTGTAATCACCCGGGAATTTATTCAAAAAGGAGTCAGTTTCTTCTTGTGTGGCAATTACCTCCATTGGGAAGAAGCTGTTGAATGCATCGCATGCCTGAATCATTTCAAGCTTTGCTTCCGGGAGTTGGTGCCATTGCTGAATGCTCAGATCCAAATATTTTTCTTCCCATTTTTTATCAGCGGTCTGTTGCGGTTTGATATAGTTGACCACCGGATAATACTTTCCGGTACTTTTAAAAGGGAAATAATAAACATAATAGGTGTCTGAGCCTTTAACCGGCTGAAAAATAATATGTCCGTACACATTGTTTACATCTCTGACAATCCTGTTTGCTACCGGTTTGCCGGTAGATGCATCTATGATGACTATATCCTTCTCCTGTGGATTTTTATCTCTTCTACGCCATTGAATGATTATTTTTACAGCATCCTGCCATTTGTCCACCTTTATAACAGCCCGGTGATTTCCTGTAGAGGAAAAGGGAACGTCACCATGTTCCACCTCCCAGTTACCGGTTTCGTATTCCACTCCGTCCACGAGTGACGGGATCGTTTTATCCGAAGGCTCAAGGTAATCGATGTTTTTTTCTGTTTGCCTGCAGCCTGAAAGAATGGTTGTCAGCAGGGCAAATGCAAAAATTTTATTTTTCATGTGTTTATAATTTTGTATTCTGCTAGTATTGTGTTCTTTATGTTTTGTCACGATTTTTTCATGCTGCGCGAAAAAAATCTTGCCAAAA
>JANTGF010000080.1 GCA_024763075.1 Bacteroidales bacterium
CGAAGTCTTAAAAATCAGGAGTTTACTTTTGTAAATGACTGGTTTTTCAGACAAGAGTAACGCAGATAGCGGACATTATGGACAAACACTAATTAATTCCTTAATTTTGCAGATAAAACAAAAACCAGGATGACGGATAAAAATCACATAAAGGAAACAATCAAAACACTCCCCGATAAGCCAGGAGTTTATCTGTATCTGAACAACCGGAATGAGGTTATCTATGTGGGAAAAGCAAAGAATTTAAAGAAACGGGTTGCCTCATATTTCACAAAAAATAATACCGGCAAAACCAAAATACTTGTAAATAATATCAGGGATTTTAACTATGTGGTTGTAGAATCAGAAAATGATGCCTTACTACTTGAAAATAACCTGATTAAAAAGTATAAACCACGTTATAATGTTCTGCTGAAAGACGATAAAAGTTTTCCGTGGATATGCATAAAAAAAGAACATTTCCCCAGGGTTTTCTTTACGCGAAGTAAGGTAAACGATGGTTCGGAATACTTTGGGCCTTATACTTCGGTAGTTATGGCCCGTACCTTAATGGACCTGGTACGCCAGCTCTACCAGTTGAGAAACTGCAAGTTAAACCTGAGTCCGAAAAATATTTCAAAGGGAAAATACAAAGTATGTCTGGAATATCACCTGGGAAATTGCCCGGCTCCGTGTATCGGCCGCCAGGAGGAAGCAGATTATCTCGAAACCATCCAGTATGTCCGGAGGATCTTAAAGGGAAATCTGCATACGGTAATTGATCATTTAAAAACGCTCATGAAATCTTATGCAGCCGGATATAAATTTGAGGATGCGGCACTTGTCAAGGAGAAGATAGAGATCATTAAAAATTACAAAAGTAAATCTACCATTGTAAGTCCTCGAATTACCAATCTGGATGTGTTTTGTATTGTGGATGATGAAAATTCGGCCTTTGTGAATTACCAGAGGGTAATTAACGGCGCTGTGATTCAGTCACATTCGGTGGAAATGAAGAAAAAACTGGAAGAAACCAAAGAAGAATTGCTATCCCTGGCAATGGTGGAATTAAGACGTCAGTTTGAATCGGATGCAAAAGAAACGCTCATCCCCTTCCGGCTGGAATATGCGATTCCGGATACCCGGCTGGTGATTCCCCGGAGGGGAGAAAAGAAAAAACTGTTGGAACTATCGGAACGGAATGCCCGGTATTTCAGGATGGAAAACATCAAACATAAGCAAAATCTTCAGGCCCGGGTCCGGAATGAGGAGGTGCTGAAACAGGTTCAGGCAGACCTTCGTTTAAAACAAATCCCGGAACATATTGAATGTTTTGATAATTCTAACATTCAGGGAAAATACCCGGTGGCTTCATGCGTGGTTTTCCGGCACGGACGGCCCAGCAACAAGGATTACCGGCATTTCAATATTAAAACAGTCACAGGAGCGAATGATTTCGCCTCTATGGAGGAAATCATCTACCGGAGGTATAAAAGGCTGCTTGAAGAGAAAAGGCCCTTACCACAGCTTATAATCGTTGATGGAGGGAAAGGTCAACTGAATGCTGCGGTTAAGAGTCTGGAGAAATTAGATCTCCGTGGAACCATTCCGGTTTTTGGAATTGCAAAAAGGCTGGAAGAAATTTTTGTACCCGGAGATCCTGTTCCTTTGTATCTGAATAAAAATTCTGTAAGCCTGAAATTAATCCAGCATCTCCGGAATGAAGCCCATCGTTTCGGGATCACTTTTCATCGTCAGAAACGGTCCGGGGACTTTTTGAAATCAGAACTGGACAAAATTAAGGGCATCGGACCGGGGACTATTAAAAAATTATTGCAGGAATTTAAAACGGTGGAGAAAATTAAAAATCTGAAAAAAGAGGATCTGGAAAAAGTGATTGGAAGTTCAAAAGCTCGGATTTTGAGGGATTATTTCAAAAAATCTCCTGAATGAAAAAAATTGATAACCAGGTTTTATTGTATATATTCAGCTGAATTACAATTTAATAGAATAGTTTTCCAGGCTTTTAGACCCGTTTTCCCGGGAATATTTTGTTTTTTGTTATAATCTACCCATGAATTTTTTATTTATCCGGAGATAAATTTTGAAAATTGTTTTTCAAGTCAGGTATTGTGTCAAATACCTTCTTCACTGCTTCAGAAATTTTGTTGTGTGGTAAACTTTATTTAAAGGATTATTTTTTTGTTACCTCGAGTTTGATTTTTTGGTAATAAATTTTAAAATTACGGTTTCCATTCCGGCGCTGCATAGCATCATGTTTTCTACGGGTCATTTCCTTGCACCGGGTTTTTGTGTTTGATCATTTAACCCTGACTTTCACGTCAGGGCTAAAATATTGGGCCCTTACAGGGCTGGTTGAAGAATTTTGCTTGATCTAGATACGTGTAAATTCCCCTTCATTTTTTAAGGAGAAGGGTAAGAGGATGACTCAAAGTCATCCCCTTACTGGCAATTTTCAAATTACAATTATCTACAATGCTATGCAAATTACGCGTGTATTCCCCTCCTCGTTGAGGAGGGGTGTCATGGCGTACTCCGTCATGACGGGGAGGTACAGCCCGTGCGTAGGCCAAATGAAGCAACGGAATGTTAATAACTAGAAAAATATTCCAATCAACTCTTCCAGTTTTTCCTGCAGTGTAGAGTAAGAGAAATATTTTTTACCCAATTCGTAGTTGAATTCTGAAATTTCCCGGTTTAACTTGTCATTGTTAATAATTTCCTGCATTTGTACAATGGCTTCTTCAGTGAGCACATTGTCTTCAAGCATCACGGTTTTAAAACCTTTGCTTCCGATGTCAGGCCAGTAAACAGGCTTATAATTATTTACAAAAACCGGACGTTTGGCCAGCACCGCTTCCACAAAGGCATTTCCAAATCCTTCATACGTGCTGAAATAAGTACAGGCAGTAGCATGGGCATACGCATCACTCAGGCAATAATGCCGGTTACTGTTTTTACCAAAAAGGCCTTTGTGCTGAATATACTGACTGGCAAAAACAACTTGTTCATTCAGTTTCAGTTTATGGATTTGATTGATCAACTCACCGTAATAAAGGTTTCCTTCATCATCTTTGTAATCACCGGTAATAACAAGTTTTACATTCTTGTCCTTTAACCGGTGTACCAGGTCAATGGCAACTTCAATGCCTTTTCTTTTAACAATACGGGTGATCTGGAAAAGTAATTTATCCTTTTCTCCAAGCCCCAAATCCCTTCTGAGGTTTTTATTGAATTTATTTAAAACACCAAATTCTTTTTCAAAATCCATTACATTGGGAACCACGATAGAATTCCTGTTAAATTTTTCTTTTAAACTGATTTTTGCAGGTGTGTTTATAACGGCATGAAAAGAATATTCGGAGCGTAGCGGAAAGACTTCCTGAACAAATTCGTTAATTACTTTATGAGGAGAAATATAACGATCGCCCCGTTCCCAGGCAAAATCATGGTCATGTGTAATGGTTGGGATCTTTAATTTCTCAACGGCAATGGCAATACCTTTCCCCATTTCAAGATGAGAGGGCAGAGCAGATGCATTTTCCGAGATCAGCAAATCCAGCTTGTTTTTTGTTGCCCACTGAATTATCTTATCAGCGATAATACCGGAATACAAATCGATATGTTCAAGCAATTCTTCAATGTTTGCATCCGGATGGAAAAAGGCCTTTTTTTGTCCCCAGAAACTCTCAGGTGAGAAGAATGACATTTCGTGAACAAGGGTATCATGTTCAGGATCTATTTCCCAGGATTGAAACTGGCCTGAAATAATGAATACTTCATGACCCATACGTTTTAGTACCTCAATCCACTTTTCCGTTTCAAGGGCAACCCCGTCAACGCCTCCGATACGACCGATCATTATACCAATTTTCATAGGAATATATTTTAAACAACAACAGGGCAATATGCCCTGTTGTTATACGATGAGACAAATAAAATGTTAATTATTTTAATAAAAATGTGCTTGTTCCAATTTCATTACCTTCGGCATATAAGAAAACCGTATAAGTTCCCGGAATCAACTGACCGTCATTTTTATAAAACAAACATACCTCCAGATCCTGATTCAGGTATTCAACCACCCTGCTGGCAGAAAAGACCAGCTTTTCCGTTTCTTTTTTATTTTCGGTTTTGAGTTCAAAAAGGTTGTCGGCTGATGTTGTGAGAACCACATTATCCGGTCGGATGATCCGGATAAATATTTCCTTATTTCCGGCGGCAACAATGGGATTTTCCCTTAAAATAAAACATACTTTTATCACATCAATTTTTGTGATCCTTGTTTTGGGTTTCCCCTTGGAATTCAATGTGACAACCGATAAATCCTTTGCTTGCAAAACCGAGGCCATTTCAACTTTGGAACTTAGCTCCTTTTTTATTTTTGTAAGTTCCTTATTGTTTTGCTTCACACTGCTAAGTTGTGATTTTACCTCTTGGTTTTCAGCCATTAGCTTAATATTTTTGGTATTCAGGGAGTCAATTTGTTTAATATAGCTTTTCATTACCTCCCGGAGGGTTGACAACTCCTTTTTATATAATCTTATTTTTTGTGCGTTTGATGTTTGTACAGCCAAAAGCCTTTTTATTTTATCTTTTTGGATGGTCATTTCAAACTCCAGGCTGTCGTTATTGGTTTTTAGTGTATCGTACTGATACAATAAACCAGATAATTCATTTGTCAGAGAATCTTTTTCTGCAGTCAGTACCACTTCCATCTCTTCCATTTTGGATTTCTGATCAAAATAAACATATATAAGATAGCCCAGAATAATAACCAGTACGGCTGTAACACCAATCAGTATGCCAAGATACTTTTTCTTTACACTTTCCGGTGAACTTCCTGATGTTGTATTTGGTTCCATAAGTAATTTTTTGAAAATATACAGCGTTTAAACAATTTATCTGACCGGGAAACTATTTTGCTTTTCCCTGGTTTGCAACAGCATCCATCGCTGCTTTTACTTTATCCTCATCTCCTAAATAATACCGGTTAACCGGTTTGAGATCGTCGTCCAGCTCATATATTAAGGGAAGTCCCGTAGGTATATTTACCTTCAGTATTTCCTGGTCACTGATGTTATCTAGATGTTTTACCAGTGCTCTCAGGCTGTTACCGTGAGCAGCAATAATGATTTTTTTGTTTTCTTTAATCGTGGGAACAATTTCCTCATACCAATAGGGAAGGAAGCGTTCAACCGTGTCTTTCAGACATTCGGTTAACGGAAGGTCTTTTTCGTCCACATCCTTATATAAAGGATCATTTCCCGGATATCTTTCATCGGATTTTTTAAGTGCCGGTGGAGAAATATCATAACTTCTTCTCCAGATCAAAACCTGATCTTCTCCGTGTTTTTCAGCTGTCTCGGATTTGTTCAGCCCTTGCAGGGCTCCGTAATGCCGCTCGTTCAGCCTCCATGATTTTTTTACCGGAATATTTTCAAGACCCATTTCCTTTAATGCCAGTTCCAGGGTTTTATTGGCCCGAAGAAGCACGGAAGTAAAAGCCAGATCAAAAGTAAATCCTTTTTCCTTTAATGTTTTTCCGGCTTCTTTTGCCTCTTCCACTCCTTTTTCTGTCAGATCAACATCTGTCCATCCGGTAAATCTGTTTTCTTTGTTCCAGACACTTTCGCCATGACGAAGTAATACTATTTTATACATCTTAAGAAATCTTTTTTATTGTACTAATAATTAGAAAATTGTCTTACAAAGATAGCACAAAACATTCAGATGGGAAAAGAAAAATTTAAGAAGACAAAACCGCTTGTATCTGTATAATTTTTTACCGGGAACTTAATTCATTTTAGGACAATGTTAATCAAAACGTTTTATCCAGTCCTTCAAGAGCTGAGGAACCACCCGGAGTGTTTAGCAAAGCCTTCTGAAAAAGAACCTTAGCTTCCCTGACCTTGTGCATTTTCAGGTTCGTCCACCCAAACATTAACAATGCATCATGGTCAAAAGGATATAAATTAACTACTTTTTCAAACAGTTTATAGGCTTTGTCGTATTCTTCACGGCCGTAATAAATAAGACCGAGCCGGTGATTGGCCACCGTATTATTGGGTGATATTTTCAGGATCTTTTGATATTGATTAACTACCTGATCCCAGTTGCCCATTGCCGAAGCCGGATAAATGTATCCGAATTTGGCTTCAATAGATAAAGGTTTCAGGTTTATGGACTTATTGTAAAATGCGAGTGATTCTGTAAACAAACCTGCCTGATAACTCAACCAGCCCAGCCGCAGATTAATCTCATAAGAGTTTTCCCGGTAAACTTTTTTAAGGGCAGCAATTGCTTTCTGCGTTTCACCCGATGCTTCAAATAAGTAACTTTCCTGAAAAGCTTTCAGCTCAGTTTGATAATCCTGAGCCATTAAACTTTTACTGAAAAACAGGAAAACAAAAAAAAGTTTGGAATAAAATTTTAAAAGTTCCATGATAATCCTCCAAATATTGAGTGAATATTATAATTTATTGTATTTATATCCGTGGGTAAATTTCCTTCGGAATAAAACCGGCTGGTAATGTCAGCATAATAGTATGATAATGTAAGCCAGAGATTATTTTTATTCAGGTTTATTAAAAAAGTTCCGCCAAAAGTGTTGTTCACACGGTTCGGGTTATTATAAACCAATGAACCTGACCGGGTGGAGGCATATAACAAATCACCTGAAGTCCCTTCCAGTTCCAGCCATAAGGGTTTAAAAATTTTAAACCCTAATTTATATTCGTAAAAACTGCCATTCTCTGAAATTTGTCCGTTTACTAATTGTTGTTTTATCTGATATGCACCGGTAAGGTATAAATTCAGATTACCCAAAGGGTAAAGCTGTATAAATATCCCTTCTTGTGTATAATTATTCAGTTGCAGATGTGAGTATGTAGCGGAAAGACCCATACTGAAATAACTGAAATCCTTGACAACAGCTAAGTTCCCGGTAAAGTCGTTGTACTTGAAACCGGGTGCATAAAAATATGGCTGACCTCTCCCTGAAAATGTCTCAGGAGCCTTTCCTGGAAGGTAATTTACCGAAGTGTACAAGTTAAAGTCGCCACCCAGGTAAATATTCCCCGAAAGATAAATCTGACTTTCGTAAAGCTTTTGGTTTGGAAGGTAATAGGCCGTTGAATTATCCTGGTAAAAGAAAAACCGGTTTTCTATCAAAAGACTATATTGATAAAACATACTAAAGCGCCTGGATATATTATGATTAAAGGCCAGGTTGATTTTAGTGAAATTATTCAGAAATAACTGGGAACCAAATTCATCACGCGGGATGCCGGAAATCAAATTTTCACTGGTCTGCAGGTCGCTAAATACGGTTTGCAAACCTAATTCGGCAATTTTGAATTTTGGAATCTGGCCTTTTGCAATTTTATTTTTCAGGCTTGATGGAAATTTTCCGGTAATATCCAGAGCTGCCTTTCTTCTTCCCGAAAACAAATTGGCATAATATAAATACTCCAGCAGATAAGGGTCTTTACTGTTGAACTCATACGCTTTTTTGAAATGGATCAATGCCCGCTGATAATTATGTGTTTCATAAAGAGCGATCGCCAGCCGCATCCTCATATAGAAATAATCATGGCCTTCCTTAATTGCTTTCTTTGACCAGTAAATCAACTCCTTCCAGTTTTTTTGAGAATACAGCTCAAAAGTTTTTTTTTCAGGATTCCAGGAGGTTTCCGGTTCCTGACCATGAAGTAGTCTGGAAAACATAAATATGATAAATAATATAAAGATTATTTTACGCATAAAAACAAGGTTTCCCGGTTATTATCTTTCATTTTTAAAGATTCAATTCCTTCTGCATTGATCCGGATTTCAAATTCCGTTTTATTTAATAATTTCTTTCTGTAAAATTTTGTTGCAGCGGAGTTCAGGACAATTAGTGAGGGGGAAAGTTCATTATCTATCTCTGAATAAATCATTTCATATCGGGCATTCAAATATTTATAAAAAGGAGCTACAAAATCCTGGAAGAAAAGCGCTTTTTTACGGAATACATGGTTTAAGGGATAGTTGTCTTTCATTACTAATCCTTTATAAAACCCTTTTTGTAATTTGAAGGCAGCCAGATAAAAATAGTAAAGTACTGATGATTTGTTCCCTGTAAAATGTGTGAAGATCAGCAGATCATCATCCTCTTCAAAATAAATCCTTGAATGAGTGCCCGTGCATTCAATATACAGCTGATTATATGGATTTGTTCTGATCTCCCATTCATAAACGGCGCCTGAGTCCTGATTTTTCCATTTTAGGTTTTTTCCCGGGATAAAATTAAATGCATTTTGCAATAAAGGAGTTTTAATGATATTGGAAACCAAATCATCCTTTACGGGTTTACTATAAGAATGGAGTTCCATCCCGGTGTCTTTATTAACGATGTAGTGCCCGACAGGGTAATCAAGTGTTGGAGAGCCAATATATGGCATGGACTGAAGCTGAAAATGAAGATGTGGGTAAGGAGATCTTCCGGAGTTCCCGCATTTGCCAATGACCTGTCCGGTTTTTACACCTTCACCATTTTTTACAGTAATGGAACCCGGTGACAGGTGCGATAATTTAGAAAATAAATAATCGGTATGCCGGATGATAATCGTATTTCCCCAGTTATTCTTTACATCCACCTGACCAATGATATTATCGGTTATATTATCAATAACCTCCTCAACTATCCCATCTGCAGGAGCCGTTACAGCTTTCCCGTAACAGTAATAATCCTCAGCATAATCGCCTTTTCCGGAAAAGGTTTTGCCATCCTCATCAACGATCATAAAATCCCAGGCATGTTTCCATGGTCCCTGATGGGTAAATTCTCCATTATGACCCTGTGTTACCTTCCATTCTCCAAAAAATGGAAGTTTTATGGATACCGGGGTTTTCTGTTTGAACCGGGTAAGATAGTTTTGATAAGAATACAAATTTTTCTCCGGTGAATTTTGTTGAATCACCACCTCACTCAAATGCTGATAATTGCTTACCCTGAATTTCAGAACATATAAAAACAACAAGACAATTATGTTGAATGGTAAAGAATAAATGGGAAGGGCAAAGGCCATAAATATTTTATTCAGACTCACCACAAGTATTACTACCAGTGGCATCAGCAACACCGTCCACAAATAAGAGAGTTTTGAAGGAATAATAAAAAAACCGCCAATGGCTATGGCCGTTAAAATGAAATTAAACCCGATATAGCTGTAATTGAAAACAGTTAAATCCGCCCCGATGAGCTGATAAAAATAAAAAGCAGAGTAGAATCCGATAAGGCTCAATGAAAAGGCAATTCTTGAATAGTACAGCAGTCCGAATGCGATAATGATACCGGAAAGGACATTAAACTGAAAAAAAATTGCTCCCAGGGAAATAAAGTAGGTTTTGAGAGAAGGGGGGATAAAAATAGAGTTCCACCATTCATAAATTTGCACCAGTGTGTTTCCCCCGAGAATATACAGGTCATTTAAGCTGTAAATACCCCGTTCACTGATCCCCAATGCTGCAAACTCTCGGGTTGCCAGGGTAACGGTCCAGAATGAGAGGATAAACGGGATACTCAGATAAGGAAGCGCATATTTTCCTATTACCCCTTCCATGGCTACGGAAAGGAACAGGGTGAAAATTGCCGCCAGTATCAGAATAAGAAAAAGTAACCAGCCCGGGGCAAAATATATTCCCAGACCCAATCCGGTAAGGAGACCGTTAAAACCGTAAATCCCTTTTTTGGTCTGTTCAATATTCAGCCCGAACCACCTGGCTGCCACTGCCGTTACCACAACAGAGAAAAAACCACAAATACCGGCAAAAAGATCAATAAAAGAAACCCCCAGCAATATTACGGCAAAGACTTTGTTATCGGAGAAAAAGACTTGCGAGTAACTGTTGGTTACAATTTTTATAAAATTCTGGAACTTCTTATTATTTATTTCGGCATTCATTTTCAAACATTTGAATTATTGCAAATGTGGTGGAACTTCCTCTTGCGACAGGATAGTTTCAATCGATTCCTTTTTTCTGATCACGAAAGGCTTTCCGTCTGTATCGATCATTACAATATCCGGCCGCAGTGTGATAAACTGCATCCATTGTGTCATATTATAAGCTCCAACACGGTTAATTACGATATGATCTCCGGTTTTTAAAGCCGGAAAATCAATTGCTTCCCTGATTACATCAATGTTCATACAAAGAGGGCCGTAAATAGCGGTTTCTTCGGTGTGATCTGAAAAGGCTTGTGCGGGAACAATATTGTGTTCGTACCAGAATGAGGTGAATAAAATATTCACACCTACATCAATAATGGTGGATCTCCTGCCGTCGGCAAGCCTTTTATTTGCAAGCACAGTTCCCAGAATAAAACCGGCATCATCTATCAGGGCACGGCCTGTTTCAAGAATCAGTAAAGGCAGGTTTTCCGGCTTAATTCCGGAATTGATCAATGCCGATGAAATGGCATCAGCATAATCATCAAACGATGGTGCTGTATCTGTACCTGACAGGTAAGCACCTTTCAGGGTGCTTTTTGAGGCAAATCCACCTCCCATATCAATGTATTTTACTACATGGCCGTATTTTCTTTCCAGTCCGGCGGCAAGATCAGCAAGTTTCGAAGCGGCCTTATTGTAAGCACTGGCAGTTAAGATATAGGTACCAATATGCGTGTGTAATCCCACCAGGTCGAGCTTTTTACTTAACATTATCCGGTTCAGGGCATCCCAGGCTTCGCCGTTATCATAGTTAAAACCGAAACGGTCCCATTGAGGATAAATACCCGTATCCATATTTACACGAATTGCAACTTTCGGTGCTTTATCCAGCTCATCAGCCAGTTCAATCAGCTGGTACAGCTCATCAAAATGGTCAATATGAATGAGAGAACTGTTTAACACCGCTTTTTTCAGATTTTCTCTTGATTTATCCGGTCCGTTAAAAATAATATGGTCTCCGGAAACTCCGTTATTTACAGCTTTTTCATATTCAAACCCGGAAACTACTTCTGCCCATGAGCCTTCCTGATGATAAACACGGCAAACGGCATCCAGATAATTGGTTTTATACGACCATGCGAATTGTACTTTCGGATATCTGGTACTAAATGATCTTTTTGCATCCTGATAGGTTTTCCTGATGATTTTTTCAGAAAGAACAAACAGGGGAGAATCATATGCGCTGATCAGATCCTTTATCAGATTGCCATCTATTTCGGTTATCGGATCTATTTTTGTTTTCATCCCGAATTTGCTTGGCATTCCGGAACTTAATTTTTTTATAATTGGACGTTCAAATACTAATTTTCCCATAATATATGTGCTTTTTGTGTTTTAATTTTTATTTCCTTTAATATTCGACATTCGTTATTTCATTCTTCTTCTTCATTAGTCATTTAAGTAATTTCGAACCCTGAACACCGAATGATGAATCATGAATTGAGTACCAATTTCCTTCAACATTCGTTATTCTTTATTCCTTCAGTTTAATACTATCTATCTTAATTCTAAATTTCTCCTTCCGTTGATATTTGTTCAAATTTTTTCAGATCTACAATCATATCCCAGGAATAGCGGACAAACATTTTGCCTATATCATATTTTGAGTAAGGTTCAACTTTTTGTCCAAGTGCCAGTTTTACAAGTGCTTCCGGCAGATTCTGTCCGGCTCCCACGGCAAGATAAACCCAGGCCGGGATACGGGGATTGATCTCAATCACAAACAATTCATTTTTTGATGTACGGATCAGTTCCAGTTCCATTCCTCCTTTCCATTGGGTTGATTTTATGATATGATCTGTGAGTTCAAGCATTTCCGGCGCATCCAGGGTAATTCCTCCCCATGCTTTTCCTTTATCAGTAATGTACTGCTTTCTCATCGGTACTGCTCCGATTGTATTTCCTTTCCCATCACCCAGTGCAATAACATTTACTTCGGTACCTTTAACAAATTCCTGAATAATAACGGGCAAACCCCATTTAGCACTGATTTTATTAAAATAAATCCGCACCTGCTCCTCATTGTAAGCAACCCAGGCATCATAGAATTTCCCTTTTACCATCACCGGATATTCAAAATCATCTTTTATGCTTTTTATATCGGAATGATTCAATATGGGCTTACTCTCAGGAACTTTTATATTGTATTTTTTACCAAAATCCGGGAGGTTGGACTTATGGCGCTCTTCAAATTGTTCAATCGTGGGAAGAAAAGTCCGGATACCCATTGCCACCAGTTTTTCTTCAGCCTTCATAAAAGTAAAAAGCTCCGCATCAAAGTTGGGAATAAGTACATCAATTTTCTCAATAGAATTAATAGCTTCAATGCGTTGAATCAGTGCTTCCGTACCTTCAGACGGATAAGGAATAATATACACCTTGTCCACCATATCTTCCATGTAAATTCCCGGTTCAAGTGTTTCGTAGGCCAGGCCAATAACACGTAAATCAAAGGCATTTGATTCCCTGATTCCCCTGATCACCGGGATTCCCGGTCCCGGATTGTCAGTATTATTCAGGCCTGTGGCTGCAAGTGTAAGTTTAATTTTATTCATCATTTGTGCTATTTAGAATTTCAATAATATCGGAAGGTGCCAGATTGTTATTTCCTGCAACATCTTTAAATACATCTGTCTTTTCTGCATTGATATTATTGTCGTTCAGTTTTTTCATCATTTCTTCAATGGGAATGTTATTTTCTTGAGCAATTTCGAGCAGGGTCTTCTTACCGATGCCACCACCTGTTTCAATGGTGCCGGCTTTGGGTTTAAAATTAAAAAGATTAAAGATTTCTATGGGAGGAACTTCATATTCTTCACCAATTTCCTGTAAGGTTTGTTGATCGTCAGCTACCTGATATCCATTATCATTCAGAATCCTGATAATTTCAGAAACGGGAATTTTCAAAATATCCTCGGAAAGTTGCTGAATTGTGTAGGCTTCTGCATGTGGAACAGGCGGATTTCCACTTTTTTCTTCCCAGCTTTCGGTTAATTTTTCGCCCCAATCCATGATTGTCCGGAAAGGAGGAATTGCATACAAGGTGCCAAAAAGAAAAACCAAAATAAGCAGGGTAGAAAGAACCAGTTCCTTTTTTTTGTTCAGGCCACTTTTAGCGTGAGATTTCAGATAGCTGATAAATACTTTCCAATTGATGTAAAACAGATGTAAAACAGATAAAATAATGAAAAGTAATGAAAATAAAGTATGTAATGCCTGCCAGTTTTCTTTTTGTAGGCCTAAAAACTCCCAGTTTACCCAATGCGCAACCCTGCCCGCCGGAGCTATATATAAAATGACTCCTGTCAATAGCAAAATAATAAATACATAAGTTAATCCAAAACTTATAAAACCTCTCCAGCTGAATTTCTTACTGCTCATTTGATATCAGATTAAATTGTTGCAAACTATTCACAAAATCAAAATAATACCGTTCAAATGTGATCTGGTCCACATCATATTTTTCAAGTATCAATGGGCTGATTTCTTCAAAACTCATATTCTTTTTCAGATATTCAAGAATTTCTGTTCCTATCGGATTTAATGAATAGGATTCTCCGGAAGAGGGATCGAAAACAAAACCGGACTCACTGATTGCTATGTTTTTTTTAACTTTCATTTGTTTGATAATTTAAAATGTACTTTTTAAACGATACTTAATATTAACGAAAAAAATCTGTATAAAGATAGAATTTAAGTATTTATACAAAGTTTAGAATTCAGAATCAATGTCATATTTGTATGAATGAAATTATGGTTTTACTCTTACATAAATAATACCAAACCGGGCCCTGAGTCCGTGTAATATTTTGTATAAATGTTATAATATTATGATAAAAAAGGATTGTTTTATAAAACAGGGGCCTGCGTGTGCAGGCCTGATTAGAAATAACGAATGGTTGGTTTTTAGTTAATTTTCCACTATTTTATCGAAGTCTTCTTTTTCCATCAATACAGGTTCATAGATTATACCATTTACTTTTAAAACACCCGTAAATGCCTTCAGGTGATGACTGGATCCCTTTAGCAGATTGGAATAAACATGTGTAATATCCTTGTTATCAATTTTTTCATTTAGTTGCTCTTGCAGATCAAGAATATCTGTTTCTTCAATCAGAGCACCCACCTTCAGTGCATCTATCCGGCTAACTTTTCCTGATTTAATGAGCTGATCATACAATTTTTGTAATTCCTTGTTTTTAAATGAGCCTTTTATATCCTCCCCAATCGGATCGTCAATTTCATACCTGTCCAGCAGATATTTTATTGCATCCATGTGTCTTTGTTCGCTTTTTGAAATGTTTTTAAAAACAGGGAAAGGATAAAGCTCAGACATATAAATATAAACATCCCTTGCCAGTTTCTCTTCTTCACGCATAAAAAGAAGCCCGGCAGTTTCATCTTCACTCAGTGGTTGCATAGGATAATCCCTAATGCAGGCAAAATCCTGAGAAGCATCTTGTATTTCATCCAGTTCAGAACTTTTTAATTCCGGATCCCTTGGAGAATCAGCATTGCTACATCCTGACAGGCTGGTCCCGATAAAAAGGGAGGCTCCTGTAAATATTAAAATTGAAAAATAATTTCTTGTTCTCATAACGGTAATTTTTAAATGAATATTTCTAATGACTTTGCCTGTTAGACAAGAAAATAATCTTTCGTATTCCTTAGAAAATGTGTAAGATTTTGTAAAAAAGTTATAAAATTTTAGAGAAGGGATAGCAACTACCTGATATTCAGAATAAACTACAATAAATAAAAGGCTCCGTTCTTAAGGATCTTTTCATTTTTATTAACAACCTCAGGATTAAGTACTTCTATGTTCTTTTCAGATTGGCGACCTGTTTTAATAAGCTTTTTTTCAAAAATAAACTGATCCTGTTTTTCCGATTTAAGTACAAGGATAAATGATTTATTGTCACTTTCAATAACTGCTTTTGCCGGCAGTGAAGGAGCTACAGATTTCCGTGTCAGGATGCTTGCTTCTACATACATTCCGGTGATAAATTCAGGGTTATTCTTGTTCACGTGGCCATGAACCAGAATGGAGCGGTTTTTACTGTTCACGGCATTGCCTTTCAAAAATACACTACCGGTATAAATTTCATTGCCGGTATTTGGTATCCTGAACCGGATGATCTGTCCTTTTTTTATTTTAAGTATGTCTTTCTCAAAAACGGAGAGTTCAAGATGTACATGATCAGTATTGATAATACTTAATATAATATCTGAAGGTGACATGTATTTTCCCAGAGTGGCATTTAATTCAACAATATACCCGGAAATGGGCGCCAGTAATTTAATTTCAGAAGTAAGATGATTATTTTCTACATCATTGGTGTTAATATTCAGCAGTTTTAATTTCTCTTTTAAACTGTTGAATTTTGTAAGTGCCTGATTGTAATCACTTCTTACTTTTTCAAGATATTTCCTGGAAGCAATATTTTCGGCAGCCAGACTTTCCTGCCGCTCGTATTCTGCTTTCAGATAATTAAGCTCCTCTTTTACTTCAATGTAGGCTTGCTGAAGTTCCAGATACTCTGGATTTACAAGGGTTAAAAGTACCTGTCCTTTTCTTACCTTATCCCCTGGAAGCAGGTTGATTTTTTTTATATATCCGCCTAAAAAGGTGCTTACAAAAGCTTTTTTATCCGGAGGAACATCCAGGTATCCTTTTGTATTCACAACATCATAAAATACAGCGGTATCAATTTGCGTCAATGACATTCCGGCTGAGCTAAACTGTTCCTTTGTTACAATAACTTCATTATTATTTTCAGCATCAGGAGATACATTTGTCTGGATATCAGCAGTAGTTTGGTGATTGCTGTTACAGCTTATTAAAACAAATAAGGCTGTCAGGTCGAAGAATATTTTATATGAAGACTTCATTTTATAAATCTATGTATTAATTATTTGTATAAAAACAACATGTAAATTATGAATTCAAACCAGCTATAGTACAATATATTTTAGTTCGATGATGGTTTGATTGTAATTATTAAGATTATCAAGATGACTTAGTTCCAGTTCTTTTGCATTCCTAATAGAAATTATATACTTAAAAAAGTCGATTTCACCGGTTTCAAAGCTTTTTGTTGCGGTATTATATATTTCCCTTGCCAGGTACTTCCCGCTTTTCTCATAAAAACTTAATGCCTCCTGATATTTTCTGAGTTGGGCTAAAAGTTGTTCATACCTGATATTTAGTTTTTCCTGGAAATACAGAGATTGGTTATTTATAATTTCCACTCCAATTGAAGAAGCTTTGATTTTTGCTTTTTGTGAGCCAAAAAACAGAGGCACTGCAATTCCAACAGAGAAACCCTGGTAAAGTTTTGCATTTGCATATTTATTTTTACCCTGGAAATATTCCAGATGCAGGTCAGGAAGCAATTTATTCTTTTGCAATTTTTTAGTTGCATCTGCAAGTTCTATGGCATTCTGATAATATTGTAATCCCGGATTTTCATCCAGGTTTTTTACTGGTAAATCAAGTTTTTCAAGCTGATTTTCTTCAACAATATAGTGGGTTTGCGATCCGGTAAGCTTAGCAAACTCCTTGTAAGCAATTCGAACTTCATCTTTTATCTGCTGCCATTCTGTGGATATTCTCTGTTGGTAGGAAAGAGATGTTAGTTTTTCAAGATAATTGTTCCCCCCCAGGTCATACCTCAGATTTGTAGCTTTAACAAGTCTGAGGTTAAGGCTGTCAAGCAATGCATAGATTTTAACTTTATTTTGTAAATAAATGATTTGAAAATATATCTTTGAAACGTCCTTTTTAAGTATTCGTTTATTTATTTCAAACTTTGACTGTTGCATAAGCGAAATGTTTCTTAAAACATTCTTTTGCGCACTATAGACTGTAGGGAACTGCAGGTTCTGTTGGATGCCCCAGACTTTTATCGGATAACCGTTTTCGCTGATATTGTTCTCATCGTAATTATAATACGCCTGGGTTTTATCCAGATTAACAGCCGAAGGGATGAAGTTCTCAGACTGAACCACACTAAGGGAATCAGCAATCAGGCTTTTATTGTTTTGTAATGCAATTTCCAGGGCTTCTTCAAGGGAAATGGGAGTTGGTTCACTTGTTTGTCCGATTGCCCCCAGAGGAACCAAAATGAACAAAAGAGCAGAGATAATAATGCTGGGAGCTTTCTTCCCTTTTTTTCGTGTTTTATCATAAACGGCATAAAGTACCGGTAAAACAATAAGTGTGAGGAAAGTTGAAGTTATCAGGCCGCCTATCACAACAGTAGCCAAAGGTTTCTGAACCTCAGCACCCGCCGAAGTGGAAATGGCCATGGGAAGGAAACCCAGGGCTGCAGCGGATGCTGTTAGTAAAATGGGGCGTAGCCTTTCTGTGGTTCCTTTTATGATCAGATCATTTATGTTTTTCATCCCTTCGGTTTTCAATTCTTTAAAATACTCCACCAGAACAATTCCATTCAATACAGCAATACCAAACAATGCAATAAATCCGATTCCGGCAGAAATGCTGAATGGCATTCCTCTTATCCACAGCAAAGCTACACCTCCAACAGCTGATAATGGGATGGCTGTATATACCATTGCTGCCTCTTTTGCCGACTTAAATGCAAAATGCAGCATAATAAAAATTAATAAAAGAGCAACAGGAACTGCCAGCATAAGTCTTTTCTTTGCTGAACGCAGATTCTCAAACTGACCTCCGAAGGAAATGGAATATCCGGGCGGGAGTTTTATGTTTGAGTTGATTAATTTTTGCACATCGGTTACAACCGATTCAAGATCACGGTTCCGTACATTTATACCTACAACAATCCTTCGTTTGGTGTTATCTCTTGAAATCTTTGCCGGACCTTTGGTGTATTGGATGTCAGCCATTTCTGTAAGCGGTACAGACTCGCCGTTAGGAAGATTTACATAAAGTTTTTGTAAATTGCGAATATCTTTGCGGAAGTCTTTATGAAGACGCACTACCAGATCAAAGCGCTTTTCTCCCTCAAAAATACTACCTGCAGTCATTCCGGCAAATGCCAGGGAAACAATCTGGTTGAGTTGCTCAACGGATACTCCGTATTTGGCAAGTTTATCCCTGTCATATTTCACGCTCATTTGGGGAAGTCCTTCTATTTTTTCAACAATAATATCGGAGGCACCATCCACATTTTCGATAAGAGCCTTGATCTCCCGGGCTTTCTGACTCAGCAGACTCAGGTCTTCTCCGAAGATCTTTATGGCTACATCGGCCCTGACTCCGGTAATTAATTCATTGAATCGCATTTCAATGGGCTGGGTAAATTCATAGTCTACACCGGGTATAACAGAAAGGGCTTCCTTAAGCCGATCTGCCAGTTCATCTTTTGTATTTCCGGAACTCCACTCCTTTATTGGTTTTAGTTTGATGATTACGTCGGTTTCTTCCATTGACATTGGATCCGTAGGAACTTCAGCCGCTCCGATACGGCTGATTACCTGATCCACTTCGGGGAAATTATCAAGTAAAATATTTTCCATCCTTGTTACCAGTTCAATAGTTTTGCTAAGAGAAGTTCCGGTTTTTAAAACAGGCTGAATCACAAAATCCCCTTCATCCAGAGTTGGCACAAACTCCCCGCCCATCCGGCTGAAAACAAAAATTGATGAAATCAGTAAAAACAAGGATAATCCCAGCGTCAGTACTTTATGGTTGAGTGCATACCTTATACTTGGAATGTATAGCTTTTTCAGCCAGTTCATAAAGGAAGCCGAAAAGTTTTGTTCTTTTTTACCCGGTTTAATAAACATGGAAGATATCACCGGTACATACGAAAGACCCATCATCATGGCTCCAATCAGGGCGAATGAAAATGTCATGGCCATGGGTTTGAACATTTTTCCTTCAACGCCGCTCAATGAAAGGATGGGAATAAAAACAATAATAATGATCAGCTGGCCAAAAACAGCCGAATTCATCATCTTATTTGTGCTGTTCAAAGTGATTTTATCAATTAACTTTTGTTTTTGCCTTCCCTCAAGAGTTGAAAGCTCCCTGTAGTTTAGTGTTATCTGAAAGGCAATGAATTCAACAATAATTACGGCTCCGTCAATGATGATTCCAAAGTCAATGGCTCCAAGGCTCATCAGGTTGGCATCTATATGAAAAATATTCATTAATGAGATAGTGAATAAAAGGCTCAAAGGGATAACGGTGGCGATGATTAGTCCTGAACGAAAATTCCCAAGTAGAAGGATCACAACAAACATGACAATTAAAAACCCGAAGATCAGATTTTCGGCAACGGTTAAAGTAGTTTTTTTTATCAGGTCGCTTCTTTCCAGAAAAGCATTGATATAAACCCCTTCCGGCAGGTTTTTTTGTACCTCTTCTACCCTTTTCTTAACCGCATCAATAACTTTTTTAGAATTCGCATGTTTGAGCATCATTACCTGACCCAGTACTTTTTCTCCCTGGCCGTTTCCGGTAATTGCACCAAACCGGGTTGCGGAACCAAAATGAACCAGTGCAATATCTTTTACAAATATGGGGATCCCATCCACATTTTTTACAATGATTTTTTCAATATCCCCCAGGCTTTTTGCCAGCCCTTCCCCCCTGATAAAATAGCTCTCATTTTCTTTTTCAATATAACCGCCACCGGCAATGCTGTTGTTTGCTTCCAGGGCATTGTAAACTTCAATAGCTGTAATATTCATGGATTGAAGCTTCTCCGGATCCAAAGCAACTTCATACTGTTTCAGAAATCCTCCCCAGGTATTTACTTCTACTACTCCTGGAATACCTGACAATTGCCTTTTTACGATCCAGTCCTGAATGGTCCTTAGGTCCATTACAGAATAAAGGGAGTCGTATCCTGGTTTTACATCAAGAATATATTGATAAATCTCTCCCAGCCCGGTTGTAATCGGCCCCATTTCCGGACTCCCGAAACCCTGGGGTATTTTTGTTTCAGCAACTTTTATTTTTTCGGCAATTAACTGCCGGGGAAGATAAGTCCCCATCTTATCTGTAAATACAATAGTTACCACCGATAAACCGAATTTTGAAACAGAACGGATCTCTTTTACTCCCGGCAAATTTGCCATTTCAAGTTCAACCGGATAGGTAATGAATTGTTCCACATCCTGAGTGGATAAATTCCGTGAGGTAGTAATTACCTGAACCTGATTATTTGTAATATCCGGAACCGCTCCAATAGGAATCTGAGTTAAGGAGTAAAGTCCGAACAATAAAACAGTCAGGGTAAATAAAATAACAATCAATTTATTCTTAAGACTGAATTTTATCAGACCTTCCAGCATAATAATCTTGATTTATTCATTTATAAACTCATAAACTTAACGTAATTTTTAAATGTGTAATATGTTTTATAACATAATTAGAATCCGTCCATAAAGTCGGTGTTTAGTTCAGAATGTTCGTTATCAAGACTTTCGAAGTCTTAAAAATCAGGAGTTTACTTTTGTAAATGACTGGTTTTT
>JANTGF010000081.1 GCA_024763075.1 Bacteroidales bacterium
CAGCGGCTCTTTTTTTTAAGTCAAATTTTTTTCTAATTCATCCTGGTCAGCATCATGGACTTGAGTGTATAACTCAACTTTTCCATAACTTTTTCAGGAGTTTCAATCTCAAGCTTATCCAAAATATTCAGGAATTTCTTCTCTTCCCTCCATATCTCACTCAAATTTCTCATTCTTTCCTGATTAAGCTTCTCTTTTCTTGATAAAGTAGAAAATTCACTCATAGGCAAACTATCATTTAAGTTATATATGAGTAAAACGAGAAATGAAATCAGATATTATATAATCCGGGGAAAATTTTACGAAAAAATATTATTTAATCGTCAGGCTCAACTTTTTATCCTGGATCATTTTACGAAGATTGATCAGAGCATATCTCATCCTGCCCAGAGAAGTATTAATACTTACACCGGTCTGCTCCGCAATTTCCTTAAAACTCAAACCTCCGTAATGACGTAAAAGAATAACTTCTTTCTGCTCATTCGGCAGCTCATCAACGAGACAGCGAATATCATTTCTGATCTGTTCCTTAATGAGTTTTTCTTCAATATTATCAGCAGAATGTTTCTTCGAGTTTAAAACAAATGTTTCAAATGAATCTCCCTGAACCTCATTTGATTTCTTGATTTTCCTAAAATGATCGATCGTAAGATTATGTGCGATACGAATGGTCCAGGACAAAAACTTACCATCATCCCTGTAGCGTCCGCCCGTTAGGGAATTAACTATTTTAACAAATGTATCCTGAAAAATATCTTCTGCAACAACCGGGTCTTTTACCAGTAACAGAATGTATGTGTAAACCTTGTTTTTATGCCGGTTGATTAACACCTCCAATCCTTGTTGATTACCTTTTAGAAACTGAGAGATCAATTCCTGATCAGACAATTTTTTTAATTCCACAACAAACCTCCTTTTTATGTAAATTTAAAAGAGTAGAATTGTTTTATTGGCGTTCCTCCTGCTTTAGATGGTGATAATTTTAAATTAAGCCGCTAAATAACATAAAAAAAACTTTTCCACAAAATATATTACTTTTGAAAATCTTAATTTATGTTAATTTTGAATAATAAATTTGCACAATTTTCATGCCAGAATCTTTAGATCGAAACAAAAATAATATTCACATTAAAGGAGCAAGAGTTCATAATTTAAAAAATTTTGAACTCTACATACCCCGGAATTCCTTTATTGTAATTACAGGTCTGTCAGGTTCTGGCAAATCATCGCTAGCCTTTGACACCATTTATGCCGAAGGGCAAAGACGGTATGTTGAAAGCCTGAGTTCCTATGCCCGCCAGTTCTTAGGCAGGATGCAAAAGCCCGATGTTGATTTCATCAATGGTATCCCACCTGCAATTGCAATTGAACAAAAGGTTAACTCCAGAAATCCCCGATCTACCGTAGGTACATCTACTGAGATATACGACTATATGAAATTATTGTTTGCCCGAATTGGAAAAACTTATTCTCCGGTCTCAGGAAAAAGAGTAAAAAGGCATACGGTAGAAAAAGTAGTTGACTTTGTTTTAGGATGTGAAAAAAAAGTAAGAGTAATGATTCTTGCCCCTGTTTTCCTGCCTGAGGACTATAATATTAACGATTATCTTGAAATTTTGCTGAAGCAGGGCCTTACCAGGGTTGAAAACAAGGGAAAAATTCTGAAAGTTTCAGACATCCTTGAAGAAAAAATCAACATAAAAAACACATCAGGCCTGCGCGTAGTTATTGACCGTATTTCGGTTGAAACTGATGAAGATACAAAAACCAGGATTGCCGACTCTGTACAAACTGCTTTTAGTATAGGGAAAGGCACATGTTTTATTGAAGCGGAAATAAAAGGATCAGTAATAACCGAACAGTTTTCAAATAAGTTTGAAGCAGATGGAATTACTTTCGATGAACCTGATCCGCATATGTTCAGTTTTAACAATCCTATCGGGGCCTGTCCTTTATGTGAGGGCTATGGAAAAATTATCGGGATAGATGAAGACCTGGTTGTACCAAATAAAAGATTATCCGTTTACGAAGATGCACTGGTGTGCTGGCGGGGAGAGAAAATGCAAAAATGGAAACAAAGGCTTATTTTGAATGCATCAAAATTTGATTTCCCTGTTCATAAGCCCTATTTTGAACTCAGTCAGGAACAAAAAAATCTACTATGGACAGGAAATCAATACTTTAAAGGATTAAACAGGTTTTTTGAATACCTTGAAAGCAAAAAATACAAAATTCAGTACCGCGTTATGCTTTCAAGGTATCGTGGCAAAACAATTTGCCCGGAATGCAAGGGCACCCGGTTAAAAAAAGAAGCATCATGGGTTAAAATCAACCACAAATCCATTCAGGAGCTGGTTAACCTGCCTGTCAGCAAATTGCAGGAGTTTTTTAAATCACTGGTTCTGAACAAATATGAAGCAGAAATAGCTAAACGTATTTTATTGGAGATCAACTCAAGAATTCGTTTTATGGTACAGGTTGGTCTTGGCTACCTCACACTAAACCGGCTCTCATCCACTCTTTCAGGAGGGGAGTCCCAAAGGATTAATCTGGCCACTTCCCTGGGGAGCAGTCTGGTTGGCTCTTTATATATTCTGGATGAGCCAAGCATTGGTCTGCATCCAAAAGACACCAACCGCCTTATTCAGGTACTTCAAAGTCTTAAAAACATTGGCAACACGGTTCTCGTGGTTGAACATGATGAAGATATCATCAGGGCGGCTGACCAGGTCATTGACATTGGTCCTTTTGCCGGAAGACTGGGTGGCCAGGTTATTTTTCAGGGTAACCACAAGCAGCTTCTGAAAGATACCAAAAGCCTAACCGCCATGTATCTTACTGGTAAAAAAGCAATTAAGTTACCTGAAATCAGAAGAAAATCGCAAAATAAAATTACCATTCATGGGGCAAGGGAACATAATCTGAAAAACATTACCGTCAGAATTCCACTGAATATCATCACCGTCATTACAGGTGTAAGCGGATCAGGCAAATCCACCCTGGTCCGGAACATATTATATCCTGCATTAACCAAGATCCTTTTTGGATATGGTGATAAAACCGGTGATTTTGATACCCTGAGCGGAGATATTAATCAAATTGAACATGTAGAATTTGTAAATCAAAATCCCATTGGAAGGTCCAGTCGGTCAAATCCGGTTACTTACCTGAAAGCCTGGGATGAAATTCGAAAACTATTTGCGGAACAACAACTTTCCATTATTAATCATTACAAGGCCTCCCATTTTTCATTTAATATTGATGGGGGAAGGTGTGAAGAGTGCCAGGGTGAAGGAATTATCAAAGTGGGCATGCAGTTTATGGCAGATGTAGAACTTATATGCGAAAGCTGTAAGGGACGCAGATTCAAAGATGAAATTCTGGAGGTTAGATACAATGGGAAAAATGTATTTGATATTCTGGAATTAACTGTGAATGAAGCCATTGAATTTTTCAGTATGCAAAACAATTCGCTGGCAAAAAAAATAACAAAAAAACTCAAGCCATTGGCAAATGTGGGTTTGGGCTACATTAAGCTCGGGCAGTCTTCATCTACTTTAAGCGGTGGAGAAAGTCAACGCGTAAAACTTGCCTACTTCCTGAGCAAGGAAACAGGAAATTATCAACATCATCTGTTTATATTTGATGAGCCAACAACCGGATTGCATTTTCATGATATCCGAAAACTTCTGGATGCCTTCCAGGAGCTCATTGAACGGGGAAATTCTATAATAATCATAGAACATAACCTTGAAATTATAAAATCAGCTGACTGGGTCATTGACCTGGGCCCGGGAGGTGGGGAAGAAGGAGGACGAATTGTTGCCGAAGGTACACCTGAGGAGATTGCGGTTACTAAATCTTCAAGCACGGGCAGGTTTCTGACACTGAAGTTGTAGCACATTGGGTTGAGTATTCAAGAAGTTATATCTAAAAATAGTGGTGAATAGTGCGGTTGTAGTACATTTCACTGATAAAAAAGAATCTGATCTCCTATGAAAATTAATACTCTTTTTAGGTCTAAAACATCTTCCCTGACTGATAAGAACAATGATAGTTTTATTAATTTCTATACCTCAAAGGAAAAGCAATCAAATAATTCAAGAGCTGCAGTAATAGCTCACTTTGATCCGGATGGTATTTTTGATTCAACTTTTTTAGACTATTTAAAAGAATTGAATAAAATTAATTTTGATATCTATGTGGTTACTACAAGTTCCAAAATAGATACCAAATCACTGAAAAAGTGTCCGGACATTTCAATAAATGTTATTCAAAGAAGGAATATTGGATTAGATTTCGCATCATGGGCAATGGCAATTAAAAGAAATTTGATCTTAGAAAGATATGATTCACTTCTTATTACAAATGACAGTATAATCGGACCATTAAAAAACCTAAACAATATTATTGAAAAGTTTGATGGTTACAAGAACAGTTTATGTGGTTTGACCGAAAGTTTGAAGCGAGAACGCCACCTTCAGTCATATTTCATATATTTTAACAAGAGTATCCTACGAACAAAATTAATTCATGATTTTTGGAATTCTGTTAAGTTGATAAAAAGTAAAAGTAAAATAATTAAAAGATATGAAATTGGTTTAAGTAAACTGGCTTTAAAAAATGGCATTCATTTGAATGCATTAGTTTCCTATACACAAATCAAGGAATATTGCGAAAAAATGGGAGATTCTTACCAATATTATAAGGATCTTAAAAATGTAAATCTAAATCCTACTCTTTTTATGTGGGATATTCTTATTGAGCAATTTGAATTCCCTTTTATAAAACGTGAATTGTTGACTCAGGATAGATTTAAGTCAAACAGGATAAAGGATTGGGCAGATATCTGCTCAATAAGCAGGGAGAAGGAAACTGAAATACAAAATTATATTAGCAGGTATAATAAAGTTCCGAAAAAAGAAAAGTGGTGGACAAATTTAAAAATGCGTTTTTTGTTACAAAAAAAAGCTGCCCAAAAGTCCGGGCAGCTACAAAACTATGAGAAAAACTAACTTTATTTTAATTTCAAACCAAACATGATGGAAACACATCCACTCATGGGCTCTTCAGAAGTATCCGGATTAGGTGGTACTTTAATAACAATCTTCAACTGCTGACTCGATTCCAGCTTAAAGTCCCAGATCCGGCTATAGTTATTATCTTTATTGGTATAAATAATATTCTTAGTAGCATCCATAATGGTGAATTCAATTTCAGGAAGATTATCCGAACCACATACTGCAATTCTGTATTCCTGATCTGAATAAAAGGTTTTGTACAATTCAGCTTCTTCCCCTTCCGTTAATATAGCCGCATGATAATTTCCGTCATGAATGTAGGGATCCAATTCCAATCTGCAAACCTTTTTTGCAAATCCTTTGCATTGTGCCTGGCTGGTTATGGGTACCAGGGCAAGAATTGATGTAATTACGACCAGATATAGTATTCTTTTCATTGTAGTAATATTTAAGAGATATACTTAGTTCTAATTGCTGCAACCTTATCCTTCAGTTCGTTAAAAATCTCTGGTGTTATAGTAGATTTTGTTTTTGAAGTTAATGTAGTTACACCTGACCCTTCATCCTTTTTTGTTTTAACGGGACTGGTAGTGGTTATCTTGATCTTATCAAAAGTTTCCTTCAGGTTTTCAATATCAGCACGGATACTCTGAACATCTTCGCTATCTTTACTTTCATTCAGTAACCTGATGACAATATCCAGAGACAGCTTCTGATCAGCAATTTTCTTTACAAGTTTACTGCTCATTATAGAATCGGCTGGCACCATTTGAGTTGCCAGGTATAAACCTTCCATCCAGCCTCCCACAAGTACAATAGAAGATACTGAAGCGCGATCATTCTCCTGCAGATAAGAACTGGAATTCATAAAGGTATCAGAAATTATTTCCATGATAACATCCCTGTTATTCACATTTTCCTCGAGTTTTTCAATTGTCTCATCATCAATTGCACCAAGAATCCCCAGGCCGTCAGCCATCTTTTTGGAAGCATTCATATAATTTACTGAAGCTGCAGTCTGATCATATAAACTCACATAACTTAAATCACAGGTATATATACCCAGATTTAAAGCCATACTCTTATTATTTGAATAATTGGCTGCATTTTCAACCGGATTTAACAGATCTTCATTAAATTCTGAACCGGTTGATTTGATCATCATTGCTGTTTCCAGTGGAGAAGGCATTGTATAAAATATCTTTTTCACCTCACCAATGTCTTCAAACATTTTATGATCCAACTCGCTCATGTCCAACACAAGTTCAGGTTCTTCCGCTTTGTTTTTTTCACCTCCACCCGAACTACAAGAAGACAAGCCAACAGATGCTGCTACTGTGGCTGCCATTCCAACAAGAAGGTAGAGAAAGGATTTACATTTCATAAGTACTTGATTTTTAAGTATAAATTAAAATCTTTCTATTGTTTTCAATTCTAAAATACCAGATCATTCCAGCATTAACATTGATATGTACGGAATAATCTTTCTTTTGTTATAAATTTTCTAAAAAAAATCTGCCTGAAACGGATTTTAATAATTGATCCTGAAAATTTTATTCTTTAATTTTGTTTCATCTTATGCGGGAAAGGGAAAGCTCAGAAAAGTCTGAAATGATTCTACTGCAGTTCCTGTGTTTAATATATGGTATAATATTATGGAAAAATATGAAGAAATAAAATTGCGGAATCAACTCCATTCAAATGACCCCAATGAAATAAAAGAAGCATTAGTTGTTTTAAGGGACACCGGAAATGAAATATTTATTGATGTCCTTGCGGGGATATTATGCAACACCGATAATCATGAAATCTATACTTTGATTCTGAAAATATTTGATGATCTGAAAAATAAAAATGCAGTTCCGGAGATTGTAAAGGTATTAAAAGATAAAAGCTATGAAAAAGAAAAAAGAAACCTGGTTTCTTCCTGCTGGAAATCAGGGCTCAACTTCTCGGAAGATTTGGATGTATTTTTTGAGATATTTGTAAAGGATGATTTTTCAACTGCTTTTGAAGCTTACACCGTTCTTGAAACCAATATTCCGGACATAAAACCTGTAAATGCAAGGAGGTATTTAAGTTACCTTTCTGAGAAAAGAAATAAGATTACTTCGGACAGAACGCAGTTAGCATCAATTCTGGAGACAATGCTTCAGGATTAGCAGATATATAACAGTTTAGTCCGATTTCTGAGCGCTGTACTTTCCAACCAGCATGGCAATAATTACAGCCAGATAAATTTGCCCGGTAACGCTGATAAATATTGATAAGGAACGGGTAATGGCAATATTCGGCAATACGTCACCATATCCAAGTGTGGACATTGTTACAAAAGTAAAATACGTTACATCTGCAAGCCCTGGTTTAGTGGCTTCCGGAAAAACCAAAGAACCGGGGAAAAAGAATATAGCCAGGACCATAAAATAAGAAAGCACCAGTCCCACCATTAAATAACCTGAAATAGCCTCGAGGATCACTGAAGCGGTCACTTTCTTACTTTGAGCTACCTGTGTCAGGAATCTGATAACCAATATTATAAAGAAGAAAGAAATAGTAACGTCGGCAAGAATATTTAAAATTCTCAAATCGAAAATATAGGTAATCCAGAAAGCAATTAAAACCAAAACTCCGTACTTCAGAGCATTCTGACGTTTCTTTTTTATTGTAAACAAACTTCCAATAAACAACAAAGTAAAAGATGAACTGTACAAATATGAATGAAAATGAGTACCACAAACCGGTATAACAAAAATAATGAAAACCAATAAAGCAAATAAACCGATTTGAACTGATCTTTTGCTAACTACTATGGAATCCAATGACTTCATACCAACAATCATTCTAGAACTAATGGATACTGGAAAAGTATCTCATAAACTGAGACCTTTCATAAAGCACAGGATCCTGAATACTATGATAATTCAACTTCCCTCTAAAATCAGCAACTGAGCTGAAGTTATGTTCTTTCATCCAGGCTTCAGCCTCATTAATAATTGTTTGCAGATAGGGAATGCCTTTTTTGTAAAGAACCGAACACACCTGAACAGCCGATGCTCCTGCCAACAGCAGTTTGATGGCAGATCCACCATCATGCACACCGGTTGAAGCAGCTATATCAATATCCTCAATGGTACCCGAAAGGATTCCCACCCATCGAAGTGTTTGTCTTATCTCGGAAGGTGTACTAAAAACCTCGGCTGCAGTCAGTCTTAATTTATCCAGATCAATATCAGGCTCATAAAAGCGATTAAACAGCACTACTCCATCTAACCTTCGATGATACAGACGATTTACCAGCCCGGGCAAATTTGAAAACTGCCGGCCCAGTTTAAAAGCAACCGGGATATTTAATCTTTGCTTTAATTCATCAGCAAGATCACAATATACTTTTTCATAGTCCAGGGATGAAGTGTCTTTATTTACCGGAAGAAAAAACACATTTACTTCCAGAGCATCTGCCCCGACTTCTTCGATCTTTTTTGCAAAATTTACCCATTCACTGGAAGTTACACAGTTTACACTGGCAATAACAGGAATATCCACCTCCTTCTTAGCTTCTTCAATCAAATCCAGGTATTTATCTACAGAATTATCTTTTGTATAATTCCGGATATAATCCTCAGCCTCAGGATAATCATTATTAACAAGATATTGGTTTGCCTCATATTTTAATTGTTCTTCAAATATAGATTTCAACACAACTGCTCCTGCACCCGATTTTTCAATTTCTACAATTTTATCCACCGCATCAGTTAAACCTGAACTGCTTACAATTACAGGACTTTTAAGTTTTAAACCCAGATAATTTACACTTAAATCAGCCATAATTAAATTTTTATTCCATTAATAAATAGTCTTAATTTCTGGGACCAAATATCAGGCTTCCAACCCTGATCATTGTACTCCCTTCTTCAATAGCAATTTTATAATCACCCGACATTCCCATTGATACTTCATTGAAATATTTATTATCGGGAAAATAAGACTTCTTCAGTTCTTCCTGAAATTTTTTAAGCCTCCGGAACTCATTTCTTACCTGCCGGATATCCGGAGTATTTGTAGCCATACCCATTAGACCCAATATATTAATATTTTTTAATCCCCAAAAATCATCAGAGTCAAGAATAGAACGAACTTCATCTTCACTAAAACCAAATTTTGTTTGTTCTCTTGCGATATGAATCTGAAGCAGTCCGTTTAATATACGCCCGGCTTTAAGAGCCTCCTTATTCATTACTTTCAGCAACTTAAAACTATCAACTCCATGGATAAGATATACAAATGGTGCAAGATATTTTACTTTATTCGACTGCATATGCCCAACCATGTGCCATTCAATATCCTTTGGCAAACTCTCATACTTCCGGACCAGGTCCTGAACTTTGTTTTCGCCAAAAGTTTTAAACCCATCATCCCGGGCCGACAGGATCATTTCTTCAGGTTTTGTTTTTGAAATAGGTATTAGCTTTACTCCCGAAGGAATTTCCGCTAATATTTTCCTTATGTTTTCAGAAACGTTTACCATTGATGAAAGCTTGAATAATCAAAAATATAAAAAAAAAGAAAGGCCGGAAATAATACCGGCCATTTTTTGTTTTTAGTCAAGACTATGGATAACCAGTCCACTTCGTAACTTTGGCTCAAACCAGGTTGTTTTGGGTGGCATAATATTTCCGGTATCTGCAATATTTATCAATTGTTTAAGGGTAACAGGATAAAGTGCGAAAGCGAGTTTCATTTCTCCTGAGTCCACTCTTCTTTTGAGTTCACCCAGACCTCTGATCCCTCCAACAAAATCGATTCTTGTGGATCTTCTTAAATCAGTAATATTGAGTAAAGGTGCCAGAACCTGATCGGTCAGGATTGTAACATCCAGAACCCCAATGGGATCTTCATCATCATAAGTTCCTTCTTTCGCTGTAAGTGAATACCACTCACCGTCGAGATAAAGGGAGAAATTATGAAGATGTTGTGGTTTATAAATTTCTGATCCTTTTTTCTCAACACCAAATGAATCCTTCAGCTTTTCCAAAAATTCTTCTGAAGTATGTCCGTTTAAATCTTTCACCACCCGATTATAATCAATGATAGTAAGCTGGTCGTCGGGGAAATGCACAGCAAGGAAATAGTTGTATTCCTCGTCACCTGTATGATTCGGGTTATTCTTTTTCTTTTCATCGCCAACCAATGCTGCAGCCGCTGTCCTGTGATGGCCGTCAGCAACATAAGTTGCAGGAATTTGCGCAAACAGCTCTGTAATCCGGGTTATCGTTTCATCATTATCAATCACCCAGAAATGATGTCCGATCCCATCCTCTGCGACAAAATCATAAACCGGTTGATTATTTGACACAACACCATTAATGGTTTCATCCAGTTCCCTGACGGCAGGATAGGTAAAAAATACCGGTTCAATATTTGCATTATTGATGCGAACGTGCTTCATCCGGTCCTCTTCTTTATCCGGCCGGGTAAGTTCATGTTTCTTTATCACACCCTTCATATAGTCCTCAACCGAAGCGCAGGCCACCAAGCCATACTGGGTTTTACCATTCATCGTCTGTGCATAAACGTAGTAATTCTCTTTATCATCCTGAATGAGCCAACCTTTTTCTTTAAACCTGGAAAAATTTTCCATGGCTTTTTCATATACCCCGGGTTCATGCACATCTATCCCGGGTTCCATATCAATTTCCGGTTTAATGATATGCAGCAGAGAATATTCATTTCCTTTGGCTTCTTTTCTGGCCTCCTCTGAATTTAATACATCATAAGGCCTGGATGCCACTTGTGCGGCAAGGCTGGCCGGGGGCCGAATCCCCTTAAAGGGTTTTATAATTGCCATAAATTAAAATTTAATTTTCTGTTTTACTTTTAATGCTGAAAACTTTATCAGGAAACTAATTTACCTTATAAGTTGTATCCCCGTTCTCAAAAAAGTTCACAATTTGATCTGCGGATGCAATACCGGCATTAATATTTGCTTCAGCGGTTTGTGCACCCATTTTTTTCGGAGTGAAAAAATGCCGGTCGGGATAGGCAGCTGCTATTTCTTCAGCATTATCCGGAGCAATATCAGATACATACCTGAAATCTGTTCTTTCTGCAAACATTTTCATCAACCCATCTTCATCAACTACTTCTTTACGGGCTGTATTTACCAGAGTAGCTCCTTCAGGCATTTTGTTTAGCAATTCAAAGTTAATGGATTTTTTCGTTCTTTCATTTGCGGGAATATGCAGAGAAATATATTGCGAAGCAGTGTATAATTCTTCTGCCGAGTCCACTGCTTTCACTCCTGCTTCTTCAATCACCCCGGATGAAAGGAAAGGATCAAAAGCCAGCACATTCATTCCAAAACCTTTTGCAATTCCGGCAACCAGCCGGCCTACGTGTCCGAAAGCATGAATTCCCAAAGATTTCCCTTTTAACTCAGAGCCTGCCTTACCATTGAATTTCCCACGGGCCATATATACCATCATACCAAGTGCAAGTTCTGCAACCGCATTTGAATTCTGCCCCGGAGTATTCATGGCAACTACTCCTTTTTCAGTAGCAGCATCCAGGTCAATATTATCATAGCCGGCACCTGCACGTACGACAATTTTCAGGTTATTTGCTGCATCCAGCACTTCTTTTGTTACTTTATCACTTCGGATAATCATTGCATCCACATCTGAAACAGCCTCCAACAACTGTGAATTATCTTCATACTTTTCAAGCAAAACCATTTCATACCCCGCATTATCCAGCACTTTTTTAATTTCATTAACTGCTGCCGCAGCGAAAGGCTTAACAGTTGCTATTAATACTTTTTTCATTTTACTGTTTTTTAATAATTATCAATAAGAACTTAATCAGACCTTTGCAGTTTCAAACTCCTGCATAACAGAGATAAGTGCTTCCACACTTTCTTTTGGCAGGGCATTATAGGTGGATGCACGGAATCCTCCAACTGAACGATGTCCTTTTATACCAACCATGCCTTTACCCGTAGCAAATTCCAGAAATTCTTTTTCATATGCTGCATAAGCATCTTCCATCACCCAGCAAACATTCATTATGGACCGGTCTTCCTTATTAACAACGGTACCCTTGAAAAGCTTATTTCTTTCAATTTCATCATACAGTAATGCTGCTTTTTCCACATTGATCTTATTCATTGCCTCAACACCTCCCATATCTTTCAGCCAGTGTAAAGTCTGAAGTGCAGCAAAAATAGGAAGTACGGGAGGTGTATTGAACATGGAACCCTTATCAATATGCGTACGATAATCCAGTAGTGTCGGGATTGACCTGTCCACTTTTCCAAGAATATCCTCACGGATAATTACAAAAGTAACACCCGCCGGTGCCAGGTTCTTTTGTGCTCCACCATAAATGATCCCGTATTTTGAAACATCCACCCTGCGGCTGAAAATATCAGATGACATATCTGCAATCAAGGGGATATTACAGTCGATATCTTCCTTAATCTCCGTTCCATAAATTGTATTATTGGTGGTAATATGAAAATAATCTGCATCCTCAGGAACAGAATACCCTTTTGGAATGTAGTTATAAGTTGCATCTTTTGATGAAGCCACTTCCACCACCTCACCATATAATTTTGCTTCCTTCAATGCCTTTGCTGCCCAGGCTCCTGTGTTCAGATAAGCTGATTTACTCCTCATCAGGTTCATGGGAACCATCGCAAACTGCATACTTGCTCCTCCCCCAAGGAAAAGTACGTGGTATCCTTCGGGAATATTCAGAAGTTCCTTAAATAAAGCCTGTGCTTCATCCATTACTGCAACAAACTCCTTGCTACGGTGAGAAACTTCCATGACTGATAAACCTGTTCCTGCAAAATTCTGAACACCCTCAACTACCTTTTTAATGGTGTATTGAGAAAGAATAGACGGACCCGCGGAGAAATTGTGTTTCATTTGTTTTAAATTTTTTAATTCGTAAATATTTACTGTCTGGTACTTTCGATTTTCAATTCCCGTTATTTTGTTAACAGGTGCAAATTTAAGTTTTATTGTCTATTTTTTACAGATTAATCCTTACTTTTTAAACAATTTTATGAACAATCTTTCAAAAGGTCTTCAATGTGAAAATATCATTCTGATTTACCCGGAGTTTTCGAGGAAGATCACTAATGCCAAATCTTTTTTATTTTTAACTGGCACCTAAGGAAAGCAAACCAGGGTCACTGAAAAATACAAAATCATATATATATGCGAATCAAGAGTAGAATTATATTGATTTTGGCCATATTAAAAGGAAATTCAACCCGCTACGGGGTTGTTTTTGAGTGTTTTATTGAATTCCCCGAGCTTCGCCCGGGGTTATTAAAGTTAATGTCCTTCAGACATTTTATCCCGAAGGGATTAAACAATGAATAACCGTGGGTGCAACCCACGGATAAACAAACGAATACAAAAAGAACCCCGAAGTGGGTTCAACTCTTGATTCGTATTATATATAAATGTCTTCAATAAAATATTGCAGTTGAAAACATAAAGTTGAAATTGACACTTGAAAAAGATGGGATATTACAAAAGAAATGATAATCAGAAGCCATCTGATCCTGACTGAGTTACCTGAATAAATGTTTTCACATTATTTCCAACGACCAGAATGCGCCCCTGGCGGTCAGAAGCAGTTGTATTCGGTTTGCACTCCACACTGAAAGAATCTCCGTAAACATTCAGAATATTAAGCCAGTCCACGTCACTTTCAATAGACAAAGGGTCACAACCATTGTAATTCAAATTTACTTCAACAAGATTATGGCCCGTTCCAAAGTCTTCAAATGTCAGTGCATCAGGAACAGGATGAAGAGATGGAGCCACAATGTTAACTGTAATATTTGCACAGCCGGTTTTGTTAGCTTCCCCCTCAGCTCTTACAAAATACCGTGTTTCCTCTGCCGGATAAACCATTATCACCGGCCCTCTGGCTACTTCATTCCCACCGCAAAAATCATCATACCAAACCCATTCAGCCCCTGTTCCCAGTGATCCGCCTGATACCTGTAAACGAACCTCACAGAACCTGACCACAGAAGTTACAGATGCAATTATACCTTCCGGGCTGGCAGAAAAAATCAGTTCTTTGCTTGAAAAACCCGGCCGGGAAGTATCCCCTTCATAGGACTTCAGATGATATTCATACGATTTCAGGATTTTTTGTTCATTATTTTTCACATCCGTCAAACGGCCATAATTATCATAATTGTAATACGTAGAAATACCATTGGGATCGGTTTCCTTACGAATTCCCCAGAACGGATGATAGCTGAATTTTGTAATCAGTGCTTTTGTGCTGTAATCCTGAATGTTTTCGACATATGCTGAGTTTACAACTTTAGCAATGGGAAAAAGCTTATCCTGGTCCCAGTTAAAAGAATGAAACACATCACCTTCACGGTGGTATTGAAGAAGATTTCCTTTGTCATCGTAATCATCAAAATGGATAACCGAACGGTACACTTCCCCTTCAAGCTTATGAATCGTTTTTGGAAAAATCATTTTCGTATGGAATATTCCGTATTCGGTTCTTTGTCCGTTTATTCTTTTTTCATTCTTAAATGTTTCCTTATTTAAAACCACATTCACCATGTGTTTTGAGCGCAGCATTTCGATTTCAGGTCCGCTTTCCTCTTTCAGGTCATCCGGATAAGTCATTTTATCTAGAGTCTGAGAATTGTCACTCTCCCATCTGCTGGTTTGAATAAGTTGCAAATGTCCGGGGTCAAAGGAATATTCCTCCTTTACTTCAACGGGAGTTTCTCCCTCCAGGTCATAAGAAAAAGTTTCTTTCCTTTTGGTTACATTCCAGCCTGTTGGCATATAATACTTCTTAAATATAAATGCAAATTCAGAACCCGGGTCCTCCTGAACCACTTTTATTGCAGGCAATATGACCTTATTTATTGTATCATTCACATCATTGTAGTGGTAAACTTCCTTTTGTCGCATTTTCCCATTCTCCCGGTAAACCCGTTTTTCTTTCAACAGGCCTCTTTTCCAGTCGTATGAAACCACCGGAGGAAAAGGAAATTCATTCGAAGATATATCGGGATATTCAATAGCACTTGAAAAATCATATTCTTTCCTTCCTGCACCCGGCCGGCTGACAGTTACCCTGCTGTAACCAATGTGTGATCCGGAAGTATTTCCTGCTGATTCCTTACCCATTGAATATAATGTAAGAGGTAAATTCTCCAGATCACCAGCCATATTTGAGCCCAAATAATATATATTCTGAGGCGTGTCATAATAGACCGGATAGGACATCAGTATCCCGCTTGACCGTTCCACCCCATTTTCGGTAATGGTATATTTAAAATCTGTAATTCCCAGTGTATCCTGCTCCCCGTCTTTTTCAACTATTCTTTTAATCCGAAGTCCTCCTGCTACTTTATAATTATTGATCTTCCGGGATTTTTTCCAATTCACCTTCACATATCCGAACTCAGATTCAATCCTTGGGATAAACTCCATCTGGTACCTCCCCGGCTTCAGTAACTTTTTAACCTCAGCACTAAAGCTCCATTCTTCCTTTACCCTATCCCAGTGAATGAGGTCATCATCAAAAAAGATCTTCTCAAAAACGATCTCCGGAGTCACTCCTATCTTTGTTACCACAACTTTGGTAAATGGATGCTCTAAACCGACAGAAGAAATTCTGTTCGGATGAATTTTACTCCGGAAAAAGAAGTTGAAATGAACCAGAGGATGATCCAGGCTATCCAGATAAAACATTTCATTTCTGTACTCACTAACATCATCAGAGAAATACTTATCTCCCGCTTTTAGAGATTCATCCGAGAATTCCTGAGAGAATATTTTATAAACTGTATCGTAAACTGAACCTTTTTTATACTTAATTACCGCACGGGTTAAATCGCCAACATCTTTTGCAACCAATCCAATTCTATAAATTCCCGAGTCAAGCCAAACTTTATCTTCATTTTCATATCCACCGGCAATTTCTTCAATCCTGCTGTACAAGCAGCTATAGACAATTTCACCCTCAGAGTCAAATGTTATGGGACCCCGGATATAGACTTCTGAAGAATCTGAAGGAATTCTTGTTTCCGCTGACTGATCCTTTACACTTCCGGCAATTACATAAAATAGTGGAGTAACTGAAATATCCTGACCTGACTCCAAACGAAAATTCCCTTCGTTTTCGCCTGAATTTGTCGCGAAATCACGCCTTGCTTCAAAAATTTTATCCTGTTTCAATACCGGAGCCGAAAAATATCCAAAATTATGAGATTCGTATTCAAGGATTGTACTCCCTCCGGTTGGATAAACAATTTTTTTCAACATACCGGCCTGATTTAAATCCGGGTTGGGTTCCCTGTCTGCACCGTGAAATTCCCAGATATCCTCAGCAACATCAGGCAGAAACAGATGAATATCCGTCAGATCTTCAAAGCTTGTCAGACCTTTCCATGTTTTTATATTATGTATTGAATACTCCTCATGTGAATTCCATACATTTACTTTCGGCACCAGGTAATCATTTGGTGCTCCGTTATAAAACCCCCAATGGTCCCTGGAAAAAGATCCACGCGGAGGTAAAGGAGTTTCATCGTAAAAAAACAAATACGGAGGTTTAGTTTCTTTCCCTTCCCCCGGAATTTCCCTGATCTTATCCAGCCTTAACCGACGACAAGGGGGGAGATAATCCTGCTGCGTGCCACAACCTACTGAGGGGAAAAAGCTGTAACTAAACCGGAAGGTTTTTAGCAGATTTCCCGACCTTAAATCATTAATTCTGATTTCTGACAACCCCCTTATCTCCCCTCCGGGATAAGCGTATTTTTTTTCAGAAGACAGATTTACCTGTCCTCCGGGATATGTAATCTTTTTAAGGTATTTACCCTCCACGAACTGTCGTTGATATTTAAACATATCCTCCCAAACCGGATCATTTCCTGAAATCTTCCTTTCAGGAACAGCATAATTCACGGCTTTGCTGTAATCTTCATATTCAAACCAGAACAAATCCTCCTCATTCGGACTTTTTACGGATTGCAGGTACCATGTTGAGGTATAGTATTCACCAGGCTGGCCTATTGCATTTGCAGGAGCAGTCCGTTCAATGGCTGCATTTGTTCCAAAGGTATACACAGTTCCACTCTCATCTACAATCTGCCAGGAATCAATCAAGCCAACGGCATCTTTTATAAATACAATTTTAAGATTTTCCCTGGAAAGCAAAACAACTTCGCCATTTACATTAAAATAAAACTTTCCGCTTCTTCCATTGAAATTAAACTGAAAAATATCCGGTTCACCATCCCGGATATTGTTTGCTATTTTTTTCAAATACTCAGTTTGAGCATTATTATCTGCACCAGGTATCTCCCAACGTCCCAGAATATTTGGATCCGATTGAACTTCCGGAATCAGATTCCCGTGCAATGTTAAAAATCCAAGAGGCTTATCATCAGCTACACCTCTTACTGTTCTTGAAATGGCTCCGCCTGCATTCAGTGACCAGCCTAAACCTGTCCATCCTGCAACTTCATCAACTTTAATTCCTGAAGCATGATAGGATAACGAGATTGGCATACTCAGTTTTCGTCCTTTCATCGTCCATAATGGAACAGAAACGGAAGGGATCCCGGTGTAGTGGCTTACCGGAACATTCACCCCTTTCATAATTGCATTTGCATCCGGTGAGGGTGGAATAATATTATCCAAACCGGGGAAAGCTTCCTGTCCGTAAACAACTGAAAAAACCAATAAGATATTAATGAGTACTCCTGCTAAATATCTCTTCATCTCAAGGCCTAATGATCAGGGTTAATAATTATTTTTTTGGATACAATTCCCCGGGGTGTTTGAATCTGTAAATAATATACGCCTTCTTTTAACAAATTGGCTCTCCAGTCAAATCCATATTCTCCCTTTCTTTTCTTACCACTAAAGAGTGTAAGCAAACGTCTTCCTGCAAAATCGTACAGAGAAATCTGTATCCTTGTATTTTCCGGAATAGCATAGAAAATATGGGTCAGGTCATCGATTGGATTAGGAAAGGCATTGATATCCAGAATCCCGGCTGCAACCATCTGGCCAACTTCAATTTTCCGGGTAATTTCACAAGCATTTGCATCTGTAATTGTTACCTGATAAAAACCTTTTGACAAACCCTCCCTTTTTTCAGCCTGCTGAAAATCAGACCAGAGAATATTATAAGGTGGTTTACCTCCTCCATAGTTTAGCTCAATGCTTCCGTTATAACCCTCGGGCAACATTTCATCCTTCACTGTGTAATCCACAAACAGTGAATCTTTAATCACATGAATTGTATCAACTGCCTTACAACCATACAAATCTCTAATTTCTACTTTCCATAAGCCTGTATCCGCTATTTCTATTGATTCAGAAAAAGCAAAACCGTCGTTCCAATTATAATTTGTGTATCCGGCACCTGCGGACAGTAAAACCTTATCGTCATTGCAAATTGCCTTTTCCGCCGGAAGGTCAAACTTTAACAGGGAACATGGATCCAGGTATTTGAACACAAATGCATCCGATGACTCCTGTGTTGTCCATTTGTTTTCACCGAACTTTATTTCATCGTAAAAAGAACCTGTCACCAAAATACCATCGTCACCATCCGGGAAAATTTTTTGAGGAATTTCCTCTGAATTACCACTCAGTTGTTTCACCCAGTTAACTGACCCGGCAGGATCGATCATAGTCAGAAATCCATCGGAAAACCTTTTATCATTCGTTAGCGTGTCCAATCCAAAATTTATGTTTCTATTGAAGATGCCGGTCAAAAATATCTGATTCCTTTTATTTACATAAATTCCGGTTGGCATATCGTGTCCTCTTCCACCCCAGCTGTTTTTAAAAATATATTTGAAATCAGCATCAAATTTTGCCAGAAATATATCTGTTTCACCCCTGGATGAATAAGTAGCCTGATCCAGTTTTACAGATCGTTTGTATGTTCCTGTAAGGTAATAGTTTCCCATGTTATCTGCTGTAACAGCCTTAATTTCATCATTCAGTCTGCCTCCAATGGACAAGGCTCCCGAATAATTCAGAACAGAATCCATACTTGCCAAAAAAACATCTTTCTTCCCTGAGGATTTCAGTAAAGTGTCACCCACAGGCATTTCTTTTTCAAATGTTCCGTAAAGCAGGAATTTATGATTTTCCCATAACAAACCCTGAATATTATCATCTCCGGTCCCCCCAAATGCAAAAGAATTTAAAATCTCATTATGTGAGTTAGCCTGAATTACAATTATATCGGTTCCACCCTTTGATTCAAATTCTTCAGAACCTACTTTAAGTTTTTTTCTGAAAATTCCTGCCAGCATCAGATTTCCGTCAGGTTTTATAATGGAAGTTAAAATATTGCCTTGGAGTTCTTGCAAAATTATTTCTGATTCAACCGGATTTCCTGATTTATCAAATTTACAGACAAATAATTCTTTATGACCGGGGCTGGTCAGGACCTGATTTCCAAGTTGCAGGCTATCATAAAACCACCCGGTCATGGTGAATGTACCTTCATCATTTACATGAATGGCATCAACACCGAGATATCCGGTGCAGTTAAAATTTTTAATCCAGTTGACTTTATTGGAAGAATCCATGGACGCAAGAAACAAGGATTGCTTACCCCGGGTTTTCAAGACTACCCCATCCATCTCCAGTTCCTTTTCAAAAATCCCGGCAAGAAGTTGGCTGCCATTTTCTGAAGCTACCATATACCGGATTTGTTTCCAGTATTGGCTTCTCAAATGTATCCTGCCTTTCAGCAGATATTCCTGTCCTGAAACAAGCCTGCTAAGAAAAAACAAAAAAAATACCAGTAGAAATCTGTTTTTCAAAATGTTACAATTTATCATACGAACTTTCAGCAAATGAAAAACACACAACTGTGTAAGTATATGTTCATAAGTCTTATAAAAAGTAACCCATGCACAAGCATGTTTTTTAACATAGGGCTTGCTTAAAAGCAAAAAATCAACTGAATATTAATGCCTTAACTAAAATAATACCATTTAAGATGCTTGCTTTTTTACCAAATGAGCAAATAAGCCGGCATTTTTCTGTCAGATAGAGTCCGTCCATAAAGTCGGTGTTTAGTTCAGAATGTTCGTTATCAAGACTTTCGAAGTCTTAAAAATCAGGAGTTTACTTTTGTAAATGACTGGTTTTT
>JANTGF010000082.1 GCA_024763075.1 Bacteroidales bacterium
ACACCCGGTTATCTGGCTTAACGGACTGCTTCATTTAAGCATTCACACATTCAAGCATTATCGCATTGTAATTACCTGGTTAAGCATTCTCATGTCGTTAAACAGAGACGCGAAGCATCGCGTCTTTACGATAATGTGGCTGGTAGTAATCTCTCAGTCGCCCATTCGCTTCATCACTCCATCACTCCATCACTCCATTACTCCCTCTCTCCGTCTCTTAGTCTCTCCATTCCCTTCATCTCTTAGGTCATTCGTAAGACCCGGAGACGGATGACCGTCTGTCTTTACGAGTTGCATTATTAAAGCATTCATACATTCATAAATTATCGCATTGTAATTACCTGGTTAAGCATTCTCATGTCGCTAAGCAAAGACGCGAAGCATCGCGTCTTTACTACAATATGCATGCGTTATCTTTTAAACACCCGGTTATCTGGCTTTACGGACTGCTTCATTTAAGCATTCATACATTCATACATTATCGCATTGTAATTACCTGGTTAAGCATTCTCATGTCGCTAAACAGAGACGCGAAGCATCGCGTCTTTACGATAATGCAACTACCACATAACCCTCTACTGAATAATGATCTTTTGAACTTCCACCCACTGTGCGGATGAAATGCGAACGAAATAGATTCCCGGACTGTTCTTATTGAGGGAAACAGGAATTTCCTGTCCGGAGCCTGTGAAAGGTACAGACTTTTCATAAACTACCTTCCCCTGCAGGTTAAATACCCGGAGGCTTGTATGTTCGGTTGTTGGCGAATTTAGTGCTATGGTAAAACTTCCGGAATTAGGATTGGGAAATACCCTGAAATGTTCAGGGAAACCGGCCGCATGTTCGGGAACATCCAATGGGTTGCTGTAAAGGTACAGGAAAAATTCGCCTTCTTTATTTCCACCGCTTCCGTCTATCTGAACAAAATAGGTCTTACCCGGTATGAGGTTCTCCAGGTTGGTAATGGCAGCGGCAAAATCCAGTGAAGCCCCGTTATAATCGTCATTTGCCGCAAGGATGGCATAATTTCCGGTAAAAAGACTGTCAGCTTCAGGTGTATCATATATGGCCATCTGCGTGTCGAAGCCACGGGAATCAAGAGAAATGATCCCGGTAGCAGGTGCTGTAAAAGTAAACCATACGCTGTTACCCAGGATGTCTTTTCCCGTACCGAATTCATCGCACCAGTCGGTTTGGGTATTGCAATCGTTAATGGAGGGGAAGGGCTCGTTGGCTTCCACGGTGGCAGCATAATTAATAAAAGGCCCATTCTCGCCGTATTCCAGTGGTATGGCAAACTGTGCCAGGTTATTCGGGTAAACATTTATGAGAATTGAGTCTGTGTTTTCGCATTGTCCTTCTTTCACATTCACATAATAAATAATATCCGTGTCGGGGTAGGCCTTAACAATGGCTCCCGTGGTTTTTTCAAGCCCCGAAGAAGGTGACCAGATATAACTGTCGCCACCGGAAACCGACAGGGTAGTGGTGTCCCCTTTCCAGAAATAATCTCCGGCAAATGAATGGATGGAAACTTTAAGGGTGGTATCCACCACCACATAAGCTTTACGTGTAAGGGTGTCACTATTTCCGTTAAGATATGCAATAAGGGAAATATTTTTCTCGCCGGTTTCACTGAAACTTACATAAGCAGTATCTTTTGAGACAGAATAAAGAAAGCTGGCATCATTGTCAAAAACCCAGTTCAGACTGTCGGTGTTGGCGGATGAATGACTTGTAAACCTGAACATTCCGTTTACACAGGCAGTGAATTTGTTTGTTGAAAATTCTGCATAGAGCAGAGGCGTTGCGGGTGTGTAAAGTTCACTTTCCCATATACCCCTGCCGTAGGTAGCTGCTCTGATTTTACGTTCCGGGTAAAAAATCTCCAGCTCATTCACAATAACATTCGGCAACTGATTACTAAAACTAACCCAGCTATCCATTTCCCGGTTCCGGTAATATACGCCCAAATCAGTTCCGGCATAAAGGGCTGATTTGCTGTCATTTTCATAAACAATACAATTGACAGGAACATTTGGCAGGCCTTTTGAATAATTCTCCCAGTTTAAACCTCCGTCATCAGATGTAAAAACTTTGTTCCGGTCTTTGCTCGAAGAATAATTTGAAAGACTTACCCATACCTTTTGGGGATCATACTGAGAAACGGCAATATAGGTAATTACACCGGATGGTAAATTGCTTTTGATCACCCTCCACGAAGCACCGCCATCGGTAGTTCTCCATATCAGTCCGGATGTGGCAATGTAAATATACTCCGGATTGGAAGAGGCAACGGTAATGGCTTTTATAAGCTGGCCTGAAGTGATCCCGTTTGTTAGATTGGTCCATGATTCTCCCTGATTGTTTGTACGGTACAGCTCTTTGTAACCGGCATAAAGAACATCAGGATTTGCAGGGTGCATAACATAGGGAGTAACCCATGCCCCGGATTCACTGTTGGGCACTATATTTTTAAAAGTTTTCCCTCCGTCCCTTGATATATTGATTTTCCCTTTCTGGCTTGAAGCATATAAAATGCTTGTATCTGAATAATCCACAATGCATTCCATCCCGTCGCCACCAAGGATAACATTAAAGATGGAATTTTTTGCTTTCATGCTTGAGTTATCCTGACTGCCACCCAGAAACAAATCAGCCTGACTTGCCGATAACCCGATTCTGTAAAACTGCATAATATCAAGTCCTTCACTCAGATCGGTCCAGGAAGCTCCCTTGTCACCGGATTTATAGATGCCACCGTCATTTCCTGCATAAAGCTCTCCGGTTATGGGGTGAAATTTCAGAATATGCTGATCTACATGTATATATGGTGCATCTGAGGCATTCCATTCCGGATATCCGAAGGTTTTTAGTTGCCAGCTTCCGTTGAAGGAGGTCGCCTGCCAGATATTTATACCGCCTACGTAAACCTCAGTTGGGGTAACCGGTGAGATGGCCAGTGAGAGATCGTACCAGCCCTGTCCTTCTTCGTCTGTTCCGTTTGGGTTTGTACCCAGGATGTTCAGGCTTGTTTTCGCATATTCGTTCCAGTCATCTCCTGAATTATAGGAACGGTACAGGGCATGAAAAGCACTGTTGGTTTTGTCTGTGCAAAGTGCATACACCCAGTCGGGTTGAGCTACGGAAACGGCCAGCTCAATCCGCCGGATATCCTTGGTTTCAATATTCCCGAAAGATTCGCTGAAAGTGAGGCCGCCGTCGGTAGATTTATAAACGGATGAATACCCGTAGCTGTAATTGGCAGCATAAACAATATCCGGGTTGCCGGGTTTGAATTCCAGGTCTTTGAAATGACCATCCTGAACCTTTGTTGAACTTTCGCCACCTCCCGTCATGAGAAAGATGCCTTCGGTAGTGGCAGCTATCAGGGTATCCGGTTTGTCGGGCCGGATGATGATACGGTTAACTACATATTGCTGGCTTTGGGCAAAACTCAGACTGGTGGTTTTCCATGTTGAACCTCCGTCGGTAGATTTTAAAACGCCTGCTGAATATATATCCTGGGAGTCACGGTCTCCGGTAGCAATATAGATGATAGCCGGGTTTTGAGGATGTATGGCAATATCGGCAATTCCCATGGATGGGATATTGTCCGTTAAAGGAACCCAGGAGGCTCCCTTATCCAGGGTTTTCCATAAACCTCCGGATGGAGAGCCGACGTAAAACACATCAGGATTCACCGGATCAAAGGCAATGCAGTCAATCCTTCCGCCACCCACAATCTGCCCGCTGTTTATGTCTGTAGGAGGTTTGAAGGGGCCCAGATAGGTCCAGTTACCATCCATTTCACCAAAAGATTTGGTTTTTTCCATATATGCATCCCATAGAGCAACACTTCTGTTGGCCTCTGAAATACGTTGTTCCATCATCCATTCCCACCGGCTGAACGGCTTATAGCCTTTCCCGCGGGGAATTGTTTTATTTTCCCAGTACTGATTAAATGCTTCCTTTATCCTTTTAAAATCGTCTAAGCTATTGACCGACTTGTCCGGATTTTCCAGTGTTTTAAACCAGGGTTGTGCAGCCGATGGCAGACTTGCAAAAAGGAATATGTAAAAGAATAGATAATATAATGATGTTTTTAATATACCCTTCATTAAAAATAAATAGAATTAACGATTTATTATAATTCTGCAAAATTTTCATACCCGGTACAAAGATAGCTTTTTTATTATTCCATAATGCTGATTATTTGTGGTTTCGCACATATTTTTGAATATTTTTTCAGAAATATATAATGGAAACCGGTTTCCTGGATTGAATATCAGCATATTTGATACAAAACAAGGAGGTTGAATATTTATGCATTTAATGCAGGAATGCAAAAGCTGAAATCTGAAATTTTCCATATTACGTCCCTAACGGGACTATGTTGCCACATGTGTACCGTTTTCTACAAATATATTGTCCCTATGGGGCATTGTTACTATGAAAAAATATTTTCAACAGAGGGATTGTTCCTGACGGGACTATGGTTTTATCCTTTCCAGTCCTCTCAGGGACGTTATATTTATAAAAAATATGTACCAAGATAGAACAAGAGTCCCGTTAGGGACGAGATATTAATGTTTGTTCGGGTCATCATAATTCACCTTAGTACAATCCGGAGATTAAGCACGTAAAATTATTTAGTGTCTCTTTGAAAACGCCAAGTACTGCGTTATTCTCGATTTAAAAACGGTCATTTACAAAAGTAAACTCCCTGATTTTTAAAGCTTCGAAAGCCTTGTCTTTGGCGTCTTCTAAGAAGCCACATGAAAAATTAAGAGTTTTCTTAGAAGCACTATTTATACATATAAAGGTGCCGCTCAACATAATTTGATATTCCCCGGGCTCCGGTTAATTTATTATATTTTAAACCGGTTTCAATACGGCGCAGTTTAGCCTTCCGTTTATTGTGAGCATTCCTTTACGCCGGGTTAACTGTGTTTGCTTTAACCCCGGGCTGGAATAGTCCGCCCTTTCAGGGCTAACGTAATTTTGGAGTCAATGGATTTTCCCTTATCCTTTCTCCAATCCATTTGATTTACCCGGATGTTCCTTCAGGAATCTGAGATCGGCTATGAAAAAATTATCTGATGCTGCGTGTAAAGTTTCCGTCAATCTCAGGTTAATAAGTAATCGAAAAAGAGTAACTTTGCACTTTCATAATTTTAAAGTGTAGAAAATGGGTGTATTTGATGGTGTTGTAAAAAAGATTTTTGGAAGCAAATCAGACCGTGACATAAAAGAAGTGAGTCCGGTTGTTGAAAAGGTAAAAGCTGTATACGAAGATATTGTAAAATTATCCAATGATGATTTAAGGGAAGCTACGGATGAAATCAGGAGCTATGTCCGGGGAAGTATCAAAGAGGATGAGGCTAAGTTAAATGAGCTAAAGGAACAGGCCGAATCAGATGAATTGACAGTGGCTGAGAAAGAAAAGGCTTATAATTCCATTGATAAGCTGGAAAAGAAGATTGACGAAAAGCTGGACAAAGCGCTGGATGAGATTCTTCCGAAAGCTTTTGCCATTGTGAAGGATACAGCACGGAGGTTCAAGGAGAATGAAGTGCTGGAGGTAACAGCTAATGATTTTGACCGGCAACTGGCTGCCAAAAAGGATAATGTTGAGATTAAAGGAGACAAGGCTTATTATAAAAACCAATGGATGGCCGGTGGAACAATGATCACCTGGGATATGGTGCATTATGATGTTCAGCTGATCGGGGGTGTGGTTTTACATTCCGGTAAAATTGCGGAGATGGCAACCGGGGAAGGTAAAACACTGGTAGCAACATTGCCTGTTTTTCTGAATGCCATTGGAGGTAAGGGTGTGCATCTGGTAACGGTAAATGACTACCTGGCCCGCAGGGATTCGGAATGGATGGGCCCTATATATGAGTTTCACGGACTTAGTGTGGAATGTATTGATAATTATCAACCGAATTCTGCCCAGCGCCGGGATGCCTACAATGCGGACATTACCTTTGGTACAAATAATGAATTTGGCTTTGATTACCTGCGTGATAATATGGCGATCAACCCCAATGACCTGGTGCAACGAAAACACAATTATGCCATTGTGGATGAGGTTGACTCCGTACTGATTGATGACGCACGTACACCGCTTATTATCTCAGGTCCTACTCCCCAGAATGATATTCAGCATTTTGAGAATCTTAAACCCAAGGTTGTTTCACTGGTAAATGCACAGCGGAAGCTGGTAACCCAGCTCCTTGCAGATGCAAAAAAGGAAATAGCCGATGGCAATACAGAGAAAGGAGGTTTCCACTTATTGCAGGCGTTCAAAGGGCTTCCGAAAAGCAGGGCTTTGATTAAATTCTTAAGCGAGGAAGGGAACAAAAGTTTGCTGCATAAAACGGAGAATTTCTATATGCAGAACAACAGTAAGGAGATGTATAAGGTAACGGATGAGCTTTTCTTTATTATTGATGAGAAACAAAATACCATAGAGCTTACCGATAAGGGACTGGATATGTTGACGACCAGTACCGAGGATGCCAGCTTCTTTGTTCTGCCTGATGTGGGTGAGCAAATTGCCGAGCTGGAAAAATCGGAACTGGATGAAGAGAAAAAGCGTACTGAGAAAGATCGTATTTTGCAGGACTATGCAATAAAGTCAGAACGGGTACATACGATGAACCAGTTGTTTAAGGCTTATACTCTGTTTGAAAAGGATATCGAATACGTTGTTATTGACAATAAGGTGAAAATTGTGGATGAGCAAACGGGGCGGATCATGGAGGGCAGGAGGTATTCCGACGGGCTTCATCAGGCAATTGAAGCAAAAGAAAGTGTGAAAGTAGAGGCCGCCACGCAGACCTTTGCAACCATTACACTACAGAATTACTTCAGGATGTATCACAAACTGGCTGGTATGACCGGAACTGCAGAAACAGAGGCCGGCGAATTGTGGGATATCTATAAACTTGATGTGGTAGTAATACCCACAAATGTGCCTGTTATCCGTGATGACAGGGAAGATCTGGTGTATAAAACGAAAAGGGAAAAGTACAATGCCGTAATTGATGAAATTGTAAAACTTACAAGGGAGGGAAGACCTTCACTGGTGGGGACAACTTCGGTTGAAATTTCAGAATTATTAAGCAGGATGCTGAATATTAAAGGCATTAAACATAATGTATTGAATGCAAAACTGCATCAACGGGAAGCCGATATTGTTGCGCAGGCAGGAAAATCAGGCCAGGTAACCATTGCTACGAATATGGCCGGCCGGGGTACCGATATAAAACTAACACCTGAAGTAAAAGAAGCCGGAGGTCTTGCAATAATAGGTACCGAAAGGCATGAGTCAAGACGTGTGGACCGTCAGTTGAGAGGACGGGCAGGCCGGCAGGGTGACCCGGGTTCTTCGCAGTTTTTTGTGTCGCTAGAGGACGATTTGATGCGTTTGTTTGGTACAGAACGTATATCAGGACTGATGGATAAAATGGGGCTGGAAGAAGGGGAGGTGATTCAGCATTCTCTGATTTCCAAATCAATTGAACGAGCCCAGAAAAAAGTGGAAGAGAATAACTTTGGGATCAGAAAAAGATTACTGGAGTATGATGATGTGATGAATTCCCAGCGGGAGGTTATTTATAAGAAAAGAAGACATGCTTTATTCGGGGAGCGTTTGAGTGTGGATATCGCAAATATGATGTATGATGTCTCTGAGAATCTTACAGATATTTATCATGGTTCCGCTGATTTTGAGAATTTCAAGTTTGAGTTGCTAAGGACATTCTCGGTGGAACCGCCATTTACTGAAGAAGAATTTTTAAAGGCAGAACCCGCAGATGTCGTGGAAAAAATCAATAAGCTGGTGCTGGAAACCTATAAAAGGAAAGAGGAAACCATCTCAAGACAGGCATATCCTGTTATCAGGGATGTTTATAACAGGCAAAAGCATGTTTATGAAAATATTGTGGTTCCTGTTACGGATGGCATTAAAGTAGTACAGGTGATTACAAACCTGGAAAAAGCGGCAAAAACAGAAGGAAAGGAATTGGTAAAATCCTATGAGAAAACGGTCATTCTTGCTTCTATTGATGAAGCATGGAAGGAGCATCTCAGAGAGCTGGATGAGTTGAAACAATCGGTACAATCGGCTACCTATGAGCAAAAGGATCCTTTACTCATCTATAAATTCGAGTCGTTTGAGCTGTTCAGAAACATGGTTGCCACGGTTAATAAGCAGGTAATCGCTACCCTTATGAAAGGCCAGATACCGGTTTCAGATCCGAATGAGGTAAGAGAGGCAAAAGAGCGCAGGAGCCTGGATACCAGCAGGCTGCAGACATCCAAGACAGAGGCACCATCTTACAGCGGTTCCTCAAGTACGGGTGAAAATGCACCTCCGCCAAAAACACAGCCCGTAAGGGTTGAGAAAAAAGTCGGGAGAAATGATCCTTGTCCGTGCGGCAGCGGGAAAAAATATAAAAATTGCCATGGCCGTCCGGGTGCCGGATCTCCGGGTGCAATACCTGCAGGGAGATAGGAAAGGAGTCAGGTTCTCATAATATTATGCGGGTTACAATAATATGACTCCTCCGGAGTCAAGAGTCTGCTGTGATTACGATGGGAATATATTACATTTCAAAACCGGATGATAAGTATCCTAACTCTCTAAAAGTTGCCGTGTGGGAATTGTATTGTACAAAACAGGAGAATATCCTAACAATTATTCCATGATCCTTCCTGCTGTATCAATAAAAAGGATGCTACTATCCCAGAAACCGCTTTATTTTCTTCTCCGTTTCCGGTAAAACAGGAGTGAGTGGTAACCTCAGCGCATTTGCTACCAGATTCATCTGGTGAAGTATGAATTTTATGCCTGCAGGATTTCCATCCACAAAAAGAAGGTCAATAAGCTCAGTGAATTTGAAATGAATTTTCCGTGCTTCTTTAAAATTTCCATTTTGAGTGTGCGCTACCAGTTCACTGATTTCTTTGGGAAAAGCATTAGCCAGTACTGATATAACTCCGGCTCCGCCGAAAGATACTATGGGAATGGTAAGGGCATCATCTCCTGAAATGATCAGAAAATCATCGGGTTTATTCCTGGCAATTTCTGCCACCTGTCCAAGATTTCCCGATGCTTCTTTAATGGCAACGATGTTTTTTAATTTTGAAAGCTTAAGGGTGGTTTGTGCCTGAATGTTTACACCGGTTCGGCCCGGAACGTTATATAAAATAACGGGTACCGGACTTATGGATGCAAGGGTCTCATAATGCCGGTATAATCCTTCCTGTGTAGGTTTATTGTAATATGGTGCCACTGAAAGAATCGCATCTATGCCTTCAAAATTCCTTGCTTTTATCTGGGATATAACCTCGTGCGTATTGTTTCCGCCAATTCCTGCCACCACAGGAACCCTTCCGTTTGTTTTTTCGATAACATAATCAAGGACAGCCTGTTTTTCATCCTTATTCAGGGTAACCGATTCACCTGTGGTTCCCATTACAACCAGATAGTCGATGCCATTGCTTATCAAATGCTCAACTAATTTTCCCAATGCATTAAAGTCGATACTTGAATCTGATCTGAAGGGAGTTACAATGGCAACTCCGGCTCCGGTCAATTTACTCATAAGGTTCTTTTGAAGGGTTTATAAACTAATTCAGGGCGGTTAATCCTTTCCATATAGTAAATTACCTGGTTGATAAAATACTCAATGGTTAATCCATCCGGTACGAAAATCATCAGGTCAAGGTGCTTTTTACCTTCAAAATATCTGCCCACCTTAAATCTGGCAAATGAAAGCGCATCTACAAAATCAACAACGATATCATCCAGCATGGTAAAATCGAACAAAATATCAAATTCATAATTAATAAATTTGATGGCATCCTGGCTTTTTGGTTTGAAGAAGAAACTCACCTCTTTCCGGGTGAAAATATGGATGTTTTTCTTGAATAAATATTTTTCGGGAATCTGGTTGCCATCTACATATCCAAGCAGAACTACCTGCCGGTTGTTCTTTTTTAAAAGCTCCTTGTAGAATTCATAAACAGGACCAAAATGATTGGTGTTTGTAGCGTCGAAAAGAATGCCAATTCTGGAAACGGTCTTAAAATTAAATGTCTTCTTGCGTCTTATTCGCTTATTTTTGTATTTCAGCAAAACAAGTTCGCCTGTTTTCTTTCTGAATTGGGAGAAAAATTTCATGCCGCAAGATAAATAATTTGATAGTTTTAATCAATAATTTTTATACGTTAATTAATTATTAAAGTTTTGTCATTTCCGATAGCCATCGGAACCGCCAAAACAGATTTTTCTTTTTATTCCTCCGGACGCTTACGACTCCGCTAACAAATATTTCATTCCTTTGGAACCTTAAAAATCATTCTCCCGTGTGATGAAATTATTCATCAGGGATGTTTTATCTATTTTTTCTGTTAAAAATAAAAGATAACATTTTAGGAGAATATTAATGGATCATTTTAATAAAATCTTCTTCAGAAATAATTGAAATCCCCCATTTTTCTGCTTTCTTTTGTTTGCCTGGGCCAATATTCTCTCCCGCCAGTAAATAATTTGTTTTTGAAGATACGGCACTCAGATTTTTTCCGCCGTTTTGTTCAATCAAAGCTTTCAGTTCATCTCTGGAATGCATTTTAAAGCTTCCTGAAATCACAAATGATAGCCCGTTTAATTTACCTGAGGCTTCCGGAATTTCATCCATCTCCATTTTTAAGCCATAAGATTTTAATCTGGAAATCAGTCTTTGATGAACCGGATTCCGGAAATACTGATAAACACTTTCTGCAATTCTTTCCCCTACTTCATCCACTTCAACCAGTTCCTCCAGTGTGGCTGCTTCAAGTTTTTCAACAGAGGGAAAGTTCTTTGCCAGCGTTTTTGCCACGGTCTCACCCACGTAACGGATTCCCAGGGCAAAGAGCACCTTTTGGAAGGGTACTTTTTTGCTGTCTTCAATGCTTTGAATGATGTTTGCGGCAGATTTCTCCCCCATCCTTTCCAGTCCTGCCAGCTGCTCTCTGGTTAATTCATATAAATCAGCCGGGTCTTCAATCAGATGATTCCGGAACAGGAGGTCGATCGTCTCCTCTCCAAGCCCGTCAATATTCATGGCCTTGCGACTGATAAAATGTTCTATTTTACCTTTGATCTGAGGAGGGCAGCCTGTTTCATTCGGACAGTAATGGTTGGCCTCGCCTTCCTTTCTGACCAGTTTTGTATGACAGGCGGGGCATTTATCAATAAACTCAACTTTCCTTGCTTCGGCCCGCCGTTGTGAAAGGTCTATTCCCACAATTTTAGGAATAATTTCGCCTCCCTTTTCAACATAAACCATGTCTCCGATCCGGACATCCAGCAGTTCAATCTGATCGGCATTGTGTAAGGATGCCCTTTTCACTGTGGTACCTGCCAACAGAACCGGTTCAAGATTGGCAACCGGAGTGATGCTTCCCGTTCGACCTACCTGATAGCTGATGGAAACAAGACGGGTCAGCGCCTGTTCAGCCTTGAATTTATAGGAAATGGCCCACCGGGGCGACTTGGCAGTGAATCCCAGTCTTTCCTGTAAGCGGAAATCATTTACTTTGATCACTACCCCGTCAATATCAAAGGGGAGGTTCTTTCTTTTCTTATCCCATTTGGTGATGTATTCAAATACTCCTTCAATCGAATCATATTTTTCAATATATTCCGATATCTTAAAGCCCCATTTTTTGGCAGCCATCATATTCTCATAATGTGTATTATAGGGCAGATCGTTGCCTGAAATTGCATAAAGGTAGCAGTCAAGCGGCCTTTTTGCAACCTCAGAAGAGTTTTGCATTTTCAATGTACCGGAAGATGCATTCCGGGGATTTGCAAAAGGAGCTTCCCCGTTTTTCACTCTTCGATTGTTCATTTCCTCAAAACCTGCCCTGGGCATGAAAATTTCACCGCGCATTTCAAATTCTTCGGGATAATTGCCCCCGATCAGGGTGAGAGGAATACTTTTTATCGTTTTTACATTGCTTGTAACATCATCTCCGTAAGTGCCATCTCCCCGGGTTATACCCCTTACCAGTTTCCCTTTTTTATACTGGAGACTGATGGCCGTACCATCAAATTTCAACTCACAAACATATTCAAAAGGGTTTGTGATCTCTTTTCGGATTCTCTTATCGAAATCCCGGAGATCATCAAAAGAATACGTATTTCCAAGCGAAAGCATGGGTGTATTGTGCTGGACCTGTACAAACTCTTTATTTATGTCATTTCCAACTCTTTGCGATGGGGAGTTGGAGTCGTAAAATTTGGGAAACTTATTTTCCAGTGAGGTTAATTCCTGCATCAGCAGGTCGTATTCAAAATCACTTATTTCCGGATCCGAAAGAACATAATACCTGTGATTATGCTTATGAAGCTCTGTTCTGAGTCTTTCAATCCGTGTCTTTGCCTCCTGCTCAGTCATTGAATATTGATGTAATGGTTCATAAAGAATCAGATGTTTTTCCTGCCCTAAAACTACTAATTTCTTCCATAAGAACCGATAAATTTCAAGGCATTTTATTATTTGAAAAATTGCCTTCTCTTTTTTTGAAAATTGAAGATGGAAATTTTCTGTTAATAAGAAAAGTTTTTTACTTTTGTACAAACTTTGGTGTCTGATTGTACTCCATACAATCGGATGAAAAGGGAATCAGGTGATCTGTAAATGCAGAAATTCCTGGACAGTACCCGCTGCTGTGATCCCGTAAAGTATTTTGATTCTACAGGCCACTTTCTACCGGAGGGCAGATGGGAAGGCGATCAAAATCGGGAAAGTCAGAAGACCTGCCAGAGTTATTTGTTCGGGATTAAACATATTTTTCATTTTGAAAATCAAGAAAAAATATTTAATGTTCTTCTGGCTCCTTCTGCCGGGTTTACAACTTGAGGCCGGTTTTTCTTTCATTGATACCTTGTCCATTAATGAAGTGAAAGTTATAAGTTCCCGTGCCCGGTTTTACAGGGAAGATTTAAAAAATACGGAGTTTGATTCAACTGCTTTGAGCAGAAATACTTTTAATGACCTGGGTGAACTTTTAATTTCCGGCGGAACTGCCAATGTGAAGACTTACGGAGGAGACGGAAGTATCAGTACGCTTTCATTGCGTGGCAGCGGTTCTGCACATACCCAGGTTTTATGGAATGGCTTTCCGTTGAATTCGCTGACTACAGGAGTTGCTGATCTTTCTTTGTTGCCTGTGAATTTCTTTAATAGTGTGCGGATCACATCCGGATCTTCCGGAGCGCTTTTTGGGGGCGGTACTTTTGGGGGAGCTGTGGATCTTGATAAAATCACTGACTGGGACAGTCGGTTTAATGTATCTGCGGGAATGGAATTAGGTAGTTTTGGTTCGTTTAAACCCACTCTGGAATTAGGAGTGGGGAACGGAAAGGTGCATTATGATATGAACGTCAATTACAATAGTGTAGCCAATGATTTTTCATATACAGATAATGAAAAACCGGGGCGTCCGGTGGAGATATCAAAGCATAATAAGATGGAAAGCATCGGCCTTATCCAGCATTTGCAGTTTCTTTTGCCAAAAAACAATATGCTGCAGGTGGGTGCATGGTATTATGTGAAACATAAGGAAATCCCTTTGCCCGAAGGAAGTTATGGGGAGAGCCGTCAATCACAGACCGACAGCAGCCTGAAAGTTTTTATTAAATGGAGAAAAGTTTTTCAAAAAACCAGCCTGGAGTTTAAAACGGCCTACCTGTATGATCATTTGAGATTTACAGATAAAAAACCCGATAATGAGGGGAATTATTCCATTGATTCCAGAATTGCTTCGCAACAGTTGTATTTTGATTTCAACAGCCGGTTTTTTCAATTCCGGAACTTTACCATTGATGCGGGTGGAAATCTTTCTTTATTGTCGGCAAATGTAACTTCCTATGGCGGAAAAGTATCGGAATACCGGGCCAATCTGATAACAGGAGCACAATACAGGTTGAAAAGATTAACACTCAATGCGTCTTTCCGTCTTCATTTTAATTCTTACCACAAGCCCCCTCCTCTGTTATCGATGGGTGCGAATTATGAATTAATGAAAGGGAAGTGGTGGATGAAAGGCAACATTTCGAATAAGTACAGATTACCGGGTTTTAATGATAGATACTGGCAGCCCGGTGGAAATCCCGATCTGTTGCCAGAACAGGGTTGGAGTGCGGATATTGGAACAGAATTTCAATTGCTCAGTTCCCTTGTAAAAAGCGGGTTGCTAAATTTGGAATTGAATGCTTTCACCGGGAGGATCAACAACTGGATCCAGTGGACACCCGGTCCGGGTTTCTGGAGTCCGGTAAACTATAAGAACGTGTGGAACAGGGGGGTGGAACTGGATGCCGATTATCAGAAGAATTTCGGAAACTTCAGTATGCTGATCCGGTTGAATTACGCACTGACTTTTTCTACGGTTGAAAAATCAGAGGATACCCGTCTGGAAGGTAAGCAACTGAAATATACACCGGCAAATATAATAAGCAGTGCCTTGCGGTTGGAATACCTTTCTTTCTATTCCGGTTTGGGCTTCAGATTTGTAGGAAATCGCTTTACAACAGAAGACAATGATCCTTTTTACTCCCTGGATCCCTATTATTTTATGGATTTGACCTTTGGTTATAAAGCGGAGAAGCTGCTTCCGGGTTCTTTTATACAATTGAAAGTAAAAAATATTACAAATACACAATATCAGGTGATCCGGTCTTACCCAATGCCCGGAAGGGCCTGGTATTTAGGAATAATCATTAAAATCAATAAAAAAAGTAAATTATGAGAAAACAATTTGGAATGTTTATAGCACTGGGGCTGATCATTTTTTCAACATCCTGTAAAAAGAATGAGGATAAACCAGTGGATACCGGTTTTTTACACGGTATTTATATTGTAAATGAAGGTGGTTTTAACAAGAATAACGGTTCCATGACCTATTATGATGAGATTGCAGGCTTTATCTATCCCAACCTGTTTTACCAGGTAAACGGCAGAGGCCCCGGCGATGTGATTCAGTCGTTTTCTATTGTGGAGGACCTTGGTTTTATAGTGGCAAACAATTCAGGCCGGGTTGAGGTGGTGGATATGAAAACCTTCGAATCTGCAGGAACTGTTATTGATGTGGATTATCCAAGATATGTGATCGGGGTAACAGACAAAAAGGCCTATCTGACAACCGGCAATTTTGGAGGTTTTGTGCAGGTTATTAATCTTGAAAGCCTGGATGTGGATTCTAAAATACCTGTAGGGTCAGGACCTGAAAATCTGATCCTGGTTGATAACAGGGTTTTTGTTGCGAACAGTGGTGGCTGGGATATTGATTCAACGGTAATGGTAATTGATACGGAAAAGGATGTTGTAACAGATACAATTTTGGTTGGAGATAACCCGACAGACCTTGTGAAAGATGCAAACGGTGATATCTGGGTGTTGTGTAAAGGGAAAGTCATTTATGATCAGAACTGGAATGTGATTGAAGAAACGGATTCCCGTCTGGTGCAGATTAAAATTGCTGATCTCAGCATCGGGAAGAATTTTGTGATCGGGAATCAAGGGGATTATTTCTCTCCTCTTCATCTTGCAATATCAAGAGACGGGAAGTCACTCCTCTATGTGGAGGCTGACGGGGTTTATAAAATGGATATTGGAGCATCGGCTGCTCCTTTGCAACCTATTATCCTCGGAAGTTTCTATGGACTGGATGTGAATCCTGAAAATGGAGATATTTATGCATTGAAAGCAAATGGTTTTGATGCCAACGGAGCGGCCTTTATGTATGATGGCGAGGGCAGGGTTATGGACTCATTGCTAACCGGGATTGCCCCGAATGCAGTTGTTTTTAACTAGGTCCAGGTCAAATTTAATCTGTCATCTCTAATCTGAGGTACGATGGTGAGAAATCTTTTTAAATTCTGAGATTTCTCAGTCATACTTCCTCGAAATGACAAATAGTAAGGCTATAATATATTTGACCTGACAATAGTGTTGACCCTTAGGATAGGATCGGTTTTTATCAATTGCAACTTTTATTTGTATATTGGCAGCTAAAAAAAGAGGAAGAGCTTATGTATTTTATGGTTTTTAAAAAGAGTAATTTATTATCATATTTCTTATTGTTTATCACCTTCTTATTGGGGGGGACACTTGTAAATGCACAAATCAGCAGTGGTGGAAATCCACATGGGGCCGGTATTTATTACCCAAAGGATAAAATTGTAAAAATGCCTGCTATTCATGAGGAAGAGCTGAGGTCTATAGAAGAATACAAACCATCGGATAAAAATGCACCATTTCAGTTTGCATACCCCTTTGGGGTAAATCTGAATCCCTCTAATTCAGGCGAGTGGTCCCAACTTACTGATGGCAGCAGGATCTGGAAGCTGGAGATTACCAGTGAAGGCGCTTATTCATTAAATCTGATATTTGATAAATTTGAATTAAAAGAAGGGGCTGAGGTTTTTATTTATGATCCTCAGAAAAACCATGTTCTGGGTGCTTTTAATTCAAGAAATGTAAAAACCACTGGAATACTGGCTGTTCAACCGGTTCCCGGAGACAGGCTTGTGGTTGAGTTATTCCTTCCGGCGGGGTATAAATGGCAGGAAGGGGACTTGTCCATCGGACAGGTAGCCCATGATTTTACAGGCGTTTTCTCAGATACAGGATTAAAGGACGGAAGGTTTGGCTTATCGGGAGACTGCAATGTAGATATTAATTGCCAGGAAGGGAGCGAGTGGCAGGAACATAAAAAGTCGGTTGCACGTCTTCTCATTAATGGGATAGAATTATGTACCGGAGTTCTGGTAAATAATACAAACAGGGATGCTAAACCTTATTTGCTGACAGCCGGTCATTGTATTGAGAATGAGAACGATGCGTCAAAAACTATAACGGTATTTAATTATGAGAGTCCTTATTGTGACGGTCCGGATGGATTTGTTAATCATTCGATATCAGGAGCATCCCTGAAAGCAACCAAATCTACGAAAATGGATTTTACACTGGTGGAACTGAGCAGGGTACCCCCTTTTTATTTTGAACCCTATTATGCAGGCTGGAACCTTTTAACAAATATCCCTTCCAAAACAACTGTGATCCATCATCCTCAGGGAGATGTAAAAAAGATTTCCCTGGATTACGATGCACCGGTAACGGCCAGTTATGGCTCGTACGATGCTAATACTTTCTGGAAGGTTCTGCAATGGGATGTTGGAACAACGGAGGAAGGTTCTTCCGGTGCTCCATTATTTGATAATCTGGGTTTGCTTACAGGTACTTTAACCGGTGGGGATGCGAATTGCAGCAGTTCGGTAAATGATTACTTTCAGAAGTTCTCGGAAGAATGGGATAAATACTCCGCTTCAAATGAGCAATTAAAAGTATGGCTTGATCCAAATGGAGATGGACCAGCTTTTTTAGAGGGATTTAACCCCTACGAACCCGCCTTAAAATCCTGCGATACAGTTAAGAACTATTTGGATACGGAAAGACTTGTGCTGGTTCCGATAAATCAGAATAACGAAAGTGACGGCTACTGGTCCGGCCATAATTCCAGAGGAGTAACTCAATATGCGGAAAAAATACCCAATGATTTTACGGCAACAATGGTAAAGGTTATCTATAATGTGGGTAAAGTGAGATACAACCAGAACACAGATTCGGTGAAATTCAAGATTTGGAAAGGAACCGTTAAGCCGGAGGAATTAATAGCATGGAAATCTCTGCCACTCAGTTATTTCAAGGATACCACGGATTTTATACTGAGTTTTGATACGCTTATTGAGTTTTCTTCATTTTTCTGGGTGGGATATGAAATTTATTACAATAATAATAGCGGGGAGGATACCGATCAGTTTGCCTTACTCCAGGCTGAACCGAGACCTGATATTGGGGGATGGAGTACTGCTTATTTTTATGATAATCAGTGGACACGGTTTGATTCGAATTATCCTTATTCCATGCGGACTTCTCTGGGTATCGAAGTGATGATGTGCGGAGAAATTCCCAGTGTGGGAATCGATGATGTTTCTGTCACTGATTTGTCAGATATGATCCGGCTACGTCCAAACCCGGCCACAGACAGGGTTTTTATTGATATTCCAGTGCAGGTAAACAGTGATATCCGGTTGAGGATATTCAATATGGCAGGTTTGTTGATGATGGAAAGGAAATTTCAAGTCGGTGGAGAGTCATTCTCAATGCCTCTTTCAGGTTTTAAGGCCGGAATGTATATTCTGCAGGTGGAGGGGGAAGGTTTTGTCGCGAAGAAAAAACTATCTGTAATTTATTAGATGAAACATTCATGACGGCCAAGCCGACACACAAGGAAATGACTATAAAACCCCAAGGGGTTAAATCTTAATAACCCGGGGTTTTAACCCCGGGAATTAAAAATAAAAAAATCGTTTTGGCGAGATTTTTTACGCGCAGTATGAAAAAATCGTGACAAAACATAAAGAACACAATACTTATGTAAAGTCAAATTTAATCTGTCATTTCGAACCTGAGGCACGATGGTGAGAAATCTCCTTTAATTCAAAGATTTCTCAGTCATACTTCCCTTTCTGCATCGCCTTCGCATAGCTATGGCAGAGCAAGGCGGGCAGGCAGGCTTTGAAATGACAAATAGTGACGTCATAATATAATTGACTTAACACTAGCAGAATACAAAATTATAAACAGATGAAATACTCATGACAAATAAGTTTGACACACATGACGATGATTAAAACCCCGTAGATAGGGGTTAAATGTTATAGCCCGTATGGAGCGAAGCGGAATGCGGGGTATAAAGGTAAATAAAGGTAGGTTTTGGCGCTATTTTTGCCCGAAGGAAGCAAAAATCGTGACAAAACCGGACAAACAGAAAATCAATAA
>JANTGF010000083.1 GCA_024763075.1 Bacteroidales bacterium
TTTATAAATAGTAGATAAAAAAATACCTTGCATATTTATCAAAAGTAAATACACGATGCCTCGTGTCTCCTGGGTTTTGAAAATTTGTTTGCGGGATATGAGTTTGGATTTGTATAGCTGGCTGTGGCAATGATTGCAACCGGAACAAAGTGCAGCTCAGTGAAGCCAAATCAGCGCCAGTGAGGGGTGCTAATATTCTTATTTTTTCAGTCCGATCTTATCTGTTGGAATTTGATGAAACCCTATGGGATAGAAACTGCTGTCTTGTTTTAAATGAAGTTTATCCCCATCGATGGTATAAAAAGATGGATCTGCATTAGTTATATTGTCCTGAAAATATACCAGGGAATCATTCACACCATTTAATAAATCTATCCAGCGACCACCGGAACTAATATTCCTTATAATTCTGTTTCCTTTGGGAAGAAGGGGGTCATCATTTAACAGCTCTGCAAGTTGTGGATATCTGTCTTTATAGGGAGATGCTGTTGGATTTACAACCTGTAGACGTTCAAAAAGTGTATTGTTGGTGCCGTCAAAATAATAACTTGCCCAGCCCAGTCCCCTCGCATCCACATGCATAGCCGGATTTCCGTCAATGACAATATTGTTTTCCACAAGGTTATCCCTGCCGCCTCCAATCATAATGCTACGCCCAGCTTTAAAAAAGATATTCCCAAAGATCGTAGTTCCGCTTGCCCAGTCGTCAAGATAGATGGCCATTACATCGGTAAAACCGCTCTGTCCCTCTACTCCATGCAGGTGATGAAAATAGTTATACCGGATTAAACTACCCCGCTGAGTCCAGTCACGGCCCAGGTAAAAAGCGCCTGCATCTCCGGTTTCCATACATACATGGTCAATTTCGTTGTATTCAAGAAGATGGTTGTTCCCCCAAAAGAAAACTGCCGTATGCGGAAGATCGTGAATATGGTTATGTGCAATAATATTGCCCACTCCATACATAAAAACTCCTGCCCGGTAGGTTCGCACCCAGCGGGAACAATCAAAGATGTCATTATTTACTGCGAAATTTTTCCCGGGTGTTAAGGTTTTGCGGTCACCACCGCCCAGAATAATACCCCCTTCACCGGTAGCATATATTTTGCAGTCTTTAACCCCGTTTTCTGTACCGGCATCTCCATTGTAGAGAGTGTTTTCATAGATCATTCCTCCTAAATTTCCAACCAGTCTGCCAATACTAATTGCTACGGTTCCAATATTTCTTAAAATACAATTATCGATCAGGTTGTCTGAGCCTCCAATGATTTCAATTCCTGCACCACAGGTATATTCAAAGCTTATATTTTTAAAAGTCAAATGATTTGTATTTTTTAACTGAATAAGAGGTTCGCGTAAAATAGCAACATAGATTGAGGCCTTTTCCGGATCAGAAGGTGGCCAGAAATACAATATGCCTGTTTTCCGTTCAAGATACCATTCTCCGGGAGCATCCAGTTCTTCCAGGGCATTGAATGCATAATACCTTTTACCCGCAGTGAAGGGATAATTACTGTAGGGAGCCTCTGTCAATACTACTTTTTTAGCAGTGTCAATTTCTGCTATTTTAACGTAACTGTCGGACCAGTCATATTTCCAATAACCGTGCAGCCATACATCTTTGGCATCAAGCCATTTTTCCGGACGGCTTCCCTTATAAACAAAGCCTTTTCCATCCAGTTTTACCGTTACATCTTTTATGTTTGTCCATCCTTCATTTGGCCACCGTGAAAGAGTCATGGGTTTACCGTTAAAATACAGTTCCAGCCCGGAGGGTTGAATTGCCCTGCCAAAGCCTCTGGCGGTTATTTCTCCATAATCTTCGATCCCCTGCTTTTTTAAGTTTATTTGAAGGATGTTCTTGCGCATTTTTATTGGAATTATCCGGTTGGCTTCTGAATCTTTATCCAAAGGCTTGAAGCCGCTGATCTTTTTACCGCCAATCAGATGAACATCTTCCCCGGGAAGAGCTGATATTAAAACAGAGCTGTTTTCTGAAATATCATCTTCTTTCAGAGTAAAGGATTGTTGAAGAGGGTAATAACCTTCTCTCAGGAAAATGGTGATTGATTTGTCTTTATTTTCTCTGATGGCCGTTTTTGCTCGTTCAAGTGTTGCAAACGGATGGTTTTTTGTGCCAATGTTCTGGTCGTTTCCATCGGGGGAAATATAGAATGTTTGTTCGGTGGAGCAGGCAGAAAGGAATATTGGGAGGACAAGAAGGTATGTGAATTGCAGGATTTTATTATTCATAGCATGATGAATTTTGTTTAGAATTTGTATTCAGTCCGGTGCAAGTTAGCCTTGCTTCTTCTATTTTGCAAAACAGTGCTCCGTATTATGATTTTTCGCCCTTTCATCACGAATTTAATGGTATTCCACAACAAAATAATATTCGCCGGAACTTAATGAAATCACAGCTTCATCCTCATTTGTATTTATTAAGTCAATACCCCTTGCCGGTATAATATTTCCATGATCATAAAGGGTGACATTGCCCACCTTTACAGATTTTATTTTTTTACCTAAAAACGGAAGATGAAAAACTCCTTTTGTATTTGCCGGAATCTTAAAATTATAGAAAATCATATTCCCTTTTCTTTGCCAGCGTGATGAAACAATTCCATAAGTTGTTTTGACATCGGCTTTTGCCCACTCCAGCCCCTCAACAGGTTTTGGAGCCAGGAGGACTTTCTTAAACCCCGGTCCTTCAGGCATTGGACGTATTCCTGCCAGATATCCATAGAACCATTCCCCACATGAACCAAGGGCAAAATGATTCCGGGAATTCATACTCGGACCTTCTGTATCGCCATTCCACAACTCCCAGATTGTTGTGGCACCTTTGTTTACAGTATATCCCCATGAAGGATAAGTAATTTGTGTGGCTACTTTATAAGCCAGGTCATTATAACCATAATCACTAAGGACTCGCAGAATAAGAGGTACCCCCAAAAAGCCTGTTGTCAGATGATTGTCTTTTGCTTTCACATTCATGGCAATATTCGCAGCAACTGCTTTTTTGTGATCTTTTGGAACGATGCCAAAACTTAGAGGTATTAAATTTGACGTTTGTGTATTGCCTGTATATGTGTTTTTTACGGCATCAAAATGCTTTTCATTAAATGCTTTGGCTATCTTATCCGAGAGCTCTTTGTATTTTTTCTCATCGTCACTTTTCCCCAAAATTCCGGCTATTTTTGAGACCATTTTTGCCCCGTAATAAAAATAAGCAGAACCAATAGGTTCAGATGGCGATTTTTCTACTGCTACCCAATCCCCATAACCGCTTTTTTCATATAAATATCCCTTGCTTTCAGACTTCATATAATCAACCCAGCCAACAACGGCATTGTAGTTCTCCTCAAGGATTCGTTTATCGCCATATAAATTATACATTACCCAGGGTACAACATATACTGCATCACCCCATCCGGGTGCGGCAGGACCCTTCACAACAATAACCGGACTTACATCATGTACGGCACCATCATCATCCTGACTGTCAGTTATATCGTGCATCCACTTATTGAAAAAACCAATCATTTCCATATTATAGCTTGCTGTAGGGGCAAATGCTTGTGCATCACCCATCCAGCCCAGACGCTCATCGCGCTGAGGGCAATCCGTTGGAACAGAATACATATTGCTTGCCTGACCCCAAAGGATATTATGCTGGATTTTATTTAGTAATTCATTTGAGCATGAGAATTCTCCAATGTTTGTTGCATCGGAATGAACAACAAGACCCGTAAGGGCATCAAGTCCCGGTTTTCCAGGAAATCCGGTCAACTCCACGTAACGGAATCCATGATAAGTAAATTCCGGCTGCCATTCTTCAACCTCCCCGCCTTTTAATATATATACGTCCGTTGCTTTCGCCTTTCTTAAATTGTCGCGGTAAACATTTCCATCGGGTTTTAAGGTTTCCGCAAAGCGCATCTGAACACGTGTACCAGCCTTACCGCTTACTTTTAGCTTTGCCCATCCTGCAAAATTCTGTCCCATGTCAACAACATAAACTCCCTCCGAGGGAGAAGTGATTTTAACGGGTTTTAACTCTTTAGTAACACGTAATAAAGGTCCTTGCTGAGCAACCAGTTTACTGCTTTTATTATCAAGTAGAATCACCGGTTCCCATCCGGAATCATCAAAATCCGTGCTGCTCCATCCTTGTTCTTCCAATCTTGCATCGTATATTTCTCCATGATACAGAGTGCTTTCCAGAATTGGAGCATCATGTGTTTTCCAGTTTTCATCTGTGATAAATGTCTGGCTGGTTCCATCAGAATAATCAACTGTTAACTGCATGAAAAATCGCAAAGGGCCTTTGCTGTATGTAATTGAACCGTGCCAGCCCAGACCACTGCTCCACCAGAGATTCCCCAGAAGTGCCCCAACTGCATTTTCTCCTTTATGCAACATGCTGCCAACATCAAAGATCTGGTACTGTATCCGCTTTGGATAATGCGTCCATCCGGGAGTAAAAACGGCATCCCCAACCCGCTTTCCGTTAATGTACATAACATAACCACCCAGACCCGTAACATAGGCACGGGCGCGTTTAATCCTTTTGTCTATTATTATTTCATTACGAACTAAAACAGGACGGGGAGCCTTGTATTTATCTTTTTCATCTACTTTCTCCCATGAACCCGTTTCATAATCACCCAGGAGTTTTATTTCATCCCAACCTGAGTCATTGAAGCTGAATTTTTCCCAACCGGAGAAATTTTTATTTGTGGTTTTCCAGCCTTTTGTAGATTTATCAGCACCAATGTACATTTCACTACCATCATCAAAGTTAATTTTAAGGCTGAACAATAGTCCGCATACATTGCCAATGGTATTTGCGGCTTCAATAGCAATAATATTTTCATTTTTGATAATATCACTTACATCAAAATCATAAATTTCCTGCCAGGAGCTACCACTTCCAAGTTCTACATTATTGAAATATGCTGTAAACATATTATCTGCCGTTAGGCGCATCAATGCAGAAGTAACCGATTTATTTTCAGGGAGAATAAGCTTCTTTCTGAAATAAACGGTCTTCCTGATACCAGTTTCTGTCGGGTGCCAGAACCATTCTTTCCATTTCCACTTTTTCTCATTCTTTTCCTTTTCTTTTTCCTGGATGTTTTTGCCAATCCATTTTGCCTTCCAGTCATTTTCAGATAAGATTCCCATTTCCCAGCTGGCCTGTTCACTATATTCAGATTCTTTTCCGTCAGCATCCCAGAATTTTACCTTCCAGTAATAAGTTTTCCGGTCTTGTAGTTTTGGTCCACCATAGACCACATGAGCAGACTGACCGGATATTACTTTTCCACTGTTCCAGATATCTGCCTTATTTCTGTTTAATTTCTTCGAACTGCTGCTTACCATTATCTGGTATGCAGTTTGTGCAGCACCCCGGCTTGTATCCGTAATTTCCCAAAAAAACCGGGGTTTATTAACATCCAGACCAAGGGGATTTACCCTGTATTCACATCTTAAATTGGTAATTCTTTCCTGATGATCATTCCCACAGGCATTACAAAAAAGTAAAAGAATGAAAATTCCGGCAATTGTTTTCATAAACAAGCTCCTATTTAAATTAAGTTATATTTATTTAAGTTTCGCATATATATTGTTTGGATATAATATACTGTTATAAAGATTGTTAACCTTCGTGAATTCTTTGTGATATCCTTTGGTACCTTTGTGGTTAAAATCTGAGTTTTTTTATTACCACTTCCAAAGGAATGCCTGTGGCGAAAGAAACACAAGAGATTACACCAAGGTACCACAAAGTAAAAAATTCAAAAAAGGGAATATTAAGTACCTAATTATCATGAATTAAATAATAACAATGATCCTGTAACTTACTTAATATCATGCAATAAACTCTAATTCAGAGTCATTAATAGGAATCAATCCCCCCCATTTCAAACTCAAGAAGTCCACCTCTCATCAGCTCTTTCCAGGTGATATACGGCCTGTCAATTGCTTTACCATTTAATTTTACTGAACGAATATAGATGTTTTTCTCAGAAACACCATCTGCTTTTACCGTAAACATTTTTCCGTCCGGAAGTGAAATATCGACTTTTTCAAACTGAGGGGAACCAAAATAGTATCTTCCATCCAGAGGATTTACCGGATAGAAACCGATGGAACTAAAAACATACCAGGCTGACATTTGTCCGCAATCATCATTTCCGCACAAACCATCCGGGGCATCCGTGTAGAGTGAATCTATGATTTGGTTTACCCGGTATTGTGTTTTTTCATCTTTTCCAATAAAGTCATATAAATAGGCCACATGATGACTGGGTTCATTCCCGTGGGCATATTGCCCGATCCTGCCAACGATGTCTTCCGTATCTTCTCCCAGAATTTCCGATGTCTGATTGAATAAAGAGTCCATCATCATTTCAAAACCTATATTACCACCCATAAGTTTAATCAGGGTATCCATATCATGCGGAACGAAAAAGGAATATTGCCAGGCATTGGCTTCCACATAGTGAGGATTCCCATATTGCCCGAATCTGGGATGGAAAGGTTCATACCAGGAACCATCACTGTTTTTCCCCCGCATCAGTTTGTAATCCGGATCGAAAACATTTTTGTAATATCCGGCCCGTTTCATATATTCCAGGTAGTCATCATCCTTTTTTAAATATTTAGCTACCTGAGCAATACACCAGTCGTCGTAACTGTATTCCAGTGTTTTGGATACGGTCCCGCTTTTTTCCAGGTTGGTAGGAACAAAATGAAATTTCCGGTAAAAGCCCAGTCCTTTTCTGTCTGTATTGGAAGCGTCTTTCATTGCCTGGAAAGCAAGTTCTTTATCAAAATCCCCAATGCCTTTCAGAATGGCATCAGAAATTACCGGTACCGAATGATACCCGATCATGGAACCACCTTCATTGCCGGCAATTTCCCAGTAGGGAAGCATTCCTGTCTGTTTATACTGAGCCAGCATGGATTTTACGATGTCATCGTATAACCGGGAATACATTATGGCAAGAAAGGGTTGCTGAGCCCTGAAGGTATCCCACAATGAGAAAACAGTGTATTGCCGGTAACCTTCTGCTTTTACAGGTTCGTTAGTGAAACCCTTATACATTCCATTCACATCCGAAAAGCGATAGGGCGCAAGCAGGGTGTGGTAAAGAGCTGTGTAAAAGATTCGTTTTTGCCTTTCATTTTCTGAGGTAACCTTAACTTTCAACAGTTCACGATTCCACTTTGTACGGGCATCATGCTTCATTTGGTCAAAGTTCCACTTGTACTTTGCTGCAGTTTTCAGGTCAGCCAGGGCCCCTTCTATATTACCGGAAGAAATCCCAACTTTAAACAGTATCGTATTTGTTTCTTTTCCTTCAAAGCTAAACACCCCCTGTATTCCTTTTCCACTGACTCCTTCAGCACTTTTTTTTTCTACATTGAATGTACGGAAACCTGTGGGCGCATCCTTAAACTCAAGTGCGAAGAATACTTTCTGATGATCGGCCCAGCCTTCCGAAAAGCGATAGCCGGTAAAAATTGTGGGTGATCTTTGTTCCAGATAAGTTTCAACAGGTCTGCCTCTGTTTATGGCAAATCCCAGGTTAAGAATTACATTTAATTCATCTTCAGTCTTATTGAATGTGTATTTATGAAATCCAACAAATTCTGTCACTGTCAGCTCTACCTCTATGTCATCATCCAGCAGTTTTACGTAGTAATATCCGGGAGAGGCTTTTTCAAACTCATGGGAAAACTCAGACCGGTATTCTAACAGAATATTTCTTTTGAAAACACTTCCTTTCTCAGGATCGTAGTACTGGCTTATATCCAATCCGGTTCTTGTGCAATAATCCTGAATAAAGGAATCGGGCTGGGTAAAGTATTCCTCCTTAATTTCTTTGGTAGTGGGCATGAAAGAAATATCCACCAGATCACCTGCGCCGGTACCACTGAGGTGGGTGTGACTGAATCCGGCAATTGTATTTTCGGGATAGTAATACCCGGAGCAATAATAGGGCCCGCTTTTCCCGTTATCCGGACTGAGCTGGATCATTCCAAAAGGCCAGGTTGCACCCGGAAATGTATTTCCATGGCCCTCCAGCTTATTGCCGCTGGTGCCTATAAACGGATCAACATATTTTGACAGGTCATCATATTCCTGCCTTTTACAGGAAAGGGTACTTGTAAAGATGATTAATATGAGGATTCTGAGGAATGTTTTATATGATTTCACTATTTTCATAATTGCAATTTTAATAAATATCCGGTGTGGATGTCATTTCAAATTCAAGCAGGCCTCCATCCGCAATTTCAGCATGTTTAATCCATGAACGTTTAAGTATGGTACCATTCAGGGATACCTTTTTCACATAAAAATTCTCTGTCGAATAATTTCTTGCTAATACGGTTAACTTTTTGCCGTTCATATTTATTTCTGCTTTTTCAAATAATGGAGCACCCAGCTGATAGATATCTGAACCCGCAATGGGATAAAATCCCATGGAGCTGAAAATATACCAGGCGGATAAGGTTCCGCCATCGTCATTTCCATCCAGTCCTTCATAAGTTGTGCTGTATTTATGGTCAAGGATCCAGCGTACCCATTTCTGTGTCAGATCCGGTCTTCCGGCCTCGTTAAATAAGTATGCTGCATGTATATCCGGCTCATTGCCATGCCAGTAATAAGGCCGGGGATTGACTTCTGCCAGCCGGGGATGGGATTTTTCAAAAAAATCATTTAGCTCCTTCACGAAATAATCCCTGCTTCCAAATAATGAAATCAGTCCCTGCGGGTCAAAGGGTACGGCCCAGCGCCATTGAAGTGCACTTCCTTCGGTATAATCATCGGTGTATTTTTCTTTTCTGTCGAGGTAGGTTAGCAACAAAGGTTTTATCTCTTCAAAGCTTCCATCGGCATTCCTTGGCTGGAAATATTTGGTTTCAGGATTCCATGTATTCCTGTAGTACCGGGAATGTTTAAAAAACAAAGCCGCATCTTCTTCTTTTCCAAGTGCCTTTGCCAGCCGGCTAATGGCAAAATCTGCCCAGGAGTATTCAAGCGTTTTAGACACTGACTCATCCATTTCATCTGCGGCACAATAATGATGCTTCAGGTAGGATTCTATACCCCGTCGTCCCGGAAATTCAGCTCCTTTTGGAGTTGGCCCCAGGGCAGTGGTACGCATGGACTGATACGCAAACTCCACATCAAAACCACGGATTCCCTTTAACCAGGCGTCAGCAATTGTAATATCAGCCGGAGTACCCAGCATTGATCCAGTGTATCCGTACCCGGAGGGCCACCTTGGTAACCATCCTCCCTGTTCGGCCATTTTCACCAGAGAGATCATCATATCACACTGATCGTCCTGAGCAATTAAATTGTACAAGGGGTGGAGGGTGCGGAAAGTGTCCCAAAGGGAAAGATCGGTAAAATACCGGAAACTGTCTGCTCTATGGACTTTTTTATCAAATCCTACATATTCTCCGTTTACATCTGTAAAAACAGTGGGCATCTGAAAAGTTCGGTAGAGGGCCGTATAAAATATTTCCTTTTGTTCATCTGTGGCACCTGAAATTTTGATCCAGGACAATTTCTTTTCCCATTTTTGTTGAGCGGATACAAGTACATCATTAAAGCTTAAGGAAGCAGCTTCCCTTTCAAGATTTTCCCTGGCATTTTTTATGCTCACATGAGAAACAGCCAGTTTTAGTATAATTTCTGTTTCATCGCCAGGGCTGTCAAACCCTATATCCACCCCAATATCCTTACCTTTAACAATAGGCTGACCGTGAATGAATTCCTTTCCTTTCCAGGTACCGGAATTCTTAAATTTCCGGTTAAACCTGGCTACAAAATAAACTTTTATGCCTCCATATCTTTTTGCAAATGTGCCAAACGTAAGGATACTGCCTTCAATTTCGTTTTTTTCCGGTAGTATTCTGGCTTCTCCTTCTCCACTTTTTCTGTTTCCGATGGTATTGCTCACATAAATTAAAATATGCGGATTTTTTGCCCTGGTAAAAGTATAACGGTGAATTCCAACTCTTTCTGTTGCAGTTAATTCAACGAAAACCTTTTCACCGGGAAGTTTTACTGCGTAATAACCGGGAAATGCAATCTCATTACGATGGGAAAAGCGGGAAAACTTACCTTGTGTATACACTTTTGCACCAACCGGTCCTTTCACCGGAGTTACCAGAAAATGTCCACCATCAGTAGCTCCAGTACCACTTAACCGGGTATGGCTGAAACCACAGATTTTGTTATCACCATAAAAATAACCCGAAGTGCTTTTTCCACGGGTATTGCTGAATATGGATGCAGTTTCCGGGCTTAAGCGGAGCATTCCAAAGGGGAGGGAGGGGCCGGGGTAGTTGTAAGCAGTTGTCAGATGGAAACTACCCGTACCAATAAAAGGGTTTACTTCTTTTATCAGGGGATAAACAGGTGCAGCAGCCTCTTGCATAGGCTTTTGCCTGGCATTTACAACAGTTTTGTACTTTATCCTATAACCAATAGCAAGAAGAATACCTGTTAATAGGATGATCCCAACTACTTTAAGCAACAATAAAAGAAAGTTTTTCATAATAATTAATTCATTTTAACCGGAAAAGAAAAAAAAGCAATAAAAGTTTGGTTTCAACATTATCTGGTAGGCAAAATGCGGATGCGAACATAACGCATTTCATTCTTATCATCTTTCCCGTATACATCAATTATTTCTGATGGCTCTGAGCCTGCACGGACTGTAGCAGTGAAAAATCTGTTTAAGGGTCTTTGCAATTGAAGCTTCACCGGAGCACTGAAGCTATGGTCGGGCATGACTTCAATTATCCTGTTTTCCCTGAATTCATTGTTTTCGCTGTGGACATAATAAAAGATAAATAAACGGTTCTCCGGAGTGACCTGAAAACGCCCTCTTCCCGGAAGAATCATATTTGGTTTATTACTGAGCATAACAGCCTTGCGGAAGACTACTTTTCCATTTTCTATGATCCCGTAATTGAGCGCATAACTTTGCTTTTCATCCGGAAAAAATTCTTTATGCAATCTTTCATCCAGAGCCCGTTCAGTCCAAAGGATATGTGCCTTTCCATCCGGATCGATCCACATATCGCAAGGAAATATTCCTCCGGCGGTTTTTTCACGGTCAGCCACTTCCACCCATTCTTCAAATTTACCTGTCCTGATATCTTCAGACCGGGTGTAATACAGTTTCCTGAAATCATAATCCCATTTACGGCCGGTCAGATTGAATTTATAATCTCTCCATCTTTGATTGGGTTCCTCAATATCACTTATACCCAGGAAATGTACCTGGCTGTCTTTTAGTTGCACAGCAGGATAGCAAACACGTATGGGTTGTGGCTTATCGTATTCACCTCCCCAGGGCCAGTGTAGTTTACCCTTACTCACCCAATTCCCGTTTCCATCACAAAATGTCCATTCGGCATGTGTATAGCCTATATTCTGGAAAAGAATCATTTCATTTTTCGTAGCATCAACTGAAAAACTTCTGTACGAATGTTCTGTAAATTCCGGATGGCCTTCCCATTCAGGAATCAGTGTTTCATAACCGGATTGCATATTCGCTGCATCAAACTGTAAAATACGGGGTTCGGCAGGTCCATCATATTGGTCCGGTTCAGTCAGGGTAGGATTCACGCTTAGAAACACTCTTCCATCGTTGAGCCGACCAATGGGACAGGGTTCCCGTGTACGGTCCTTTTCATCCTTTTGTATTAGTTCCCAGCATTTCTCCTTATCAAGGCGTTGAAACAGCATCCACCGGATGTTGTTCAGAGGCTTTGCCCCTTTGATTGTCTCAAGTCCCGAAGCAATTACCTTATCTCCATTACGTACAATGCAGGTATTGCCATGGCACCACACCGGACCTGCTCCATTGTTTGCAGGTTCGAATTTGTAAATTGATTCTTCGACTTCTACTTTAATCCCAAAAATAGGTTTATCAGGCTTTTTAAGAGAGCTAAATAAAAATGAGAAGGCAATCAAGGCAACAGGAAGAATAATACGGTTTTTCATCATAATATGGATTATTATCGTAACCAGATATACAAAAATACAGTAATCAGTGAAATTATTAAAAGATGCAACCTCCAGTCAGTAATGCCCGAAAATTTTTCGATTCCTTTTGAGAAATTAATGGTTGTTTTTTCGAGTTTTACCGGATCTGTTTTTGGTGTAAATGCTGAAACTGCAAATAAAACAATTGTTGTAAAAATAATGGCCCATAATCCCCGGTAGCCAAAATTCAGTGTTAGTTTATGATGTAATATTGGAAATATTTTTTGCCCGGTTTCCGGACCGATAAACTGGTCAATCACAAAAATGGTTGCAAGAATAACACCAATGACAACGGAAACGGTAGCTGCTTTCAAAGTAACTTTTTTACTGATGATTCCAAAAAATATGGCCGGGAATACGGGTAAAACCAGATAGGCCGAAATAGTCTGAAGGTATTTATATAATCCTTCTTCGTTTTTATAAACCAGATAGGCTGCCCCAATCCCCAGAAAAGTAACCAGTAAAATAACAATACGGCCTATAAAAACCTGCTTTTTCTCTGAAACAGATGGTCTGAACTCTACTACAAAATCGCGTACAACAAGAGTGGAAACGGAATTCAGTACAGCAATAAGAGAGGTGATCAGCGCAGCCATTAAGGAAGCCAGAACCAAGCCACGTAAGCCGGAGGGCAACAGATTATTCAATAAAACAATAAATGTTTGCTTTGTTTCATCCCCTTCCAGTCCGGGATAAAGAGCAAATGCGATCACTCCGGGCAGGGCAAACAGAAAAACCGGTAACAGTTTCAGCGCCGTTGCAAACATGGCTCCCCAGCGGGCCTGTTTCAGATTGGGAGCAGCCAGCACACGTTGAACATTTACCTGATCTATACCCCAGTAAAAGATTCCGGCATAAAAAGCAGTGGCAAGGATGCCCCAGAAAGGATAAACGGGGTCATCGTAAGGTTTGGCAATACTCATGGCTTCGGGTACTTTCTCCATCAGACCACTCCAGCCTCCCACCTTATCAAGCCCGATAAAAAGCATTATCGCCGTACCCAGTATCATGATGCTTGCCTGAATGGTATCTGTGTAGGCAACTGCGGTAAAACCACCAATCATAGTAAAAACAGCTACAATAATACCGGTATAAAAAACGGTTGTCATTACATTCCAACCCAGCAGGCTATTTAATACCAGTGCGCCGGCAAACAGGGTAAAAGCCAGTTTCGTCATTACACTTATCACAAGCATCAGGCCTGAGAAAAAGGTCCGGGCATTTTTATTGTACCGTAATTCAAGAAACTCCGGGATGGTGTAAATTTTATTTTTCAGGTAATAGGGGAATAAAATGGCACTGGCAAATCCGAGGGTAATGGCTGTGGTAAGTTCCACTGAACCGGCAGAAAGACCGTATCTGTATGAATCTCCGGAAAGGCCCACCAGATGTTCTGCACCAATGTTAGTTGCAAAAAGGGAAGCGCCAATTACCGGCCAGGTGATTTTCCGGCCTCCCAGGAAAAAGTTTGAACTGTTCTCTCCTGATTTCTTCCGGTAAGCTATGTATAAGCCTATGGAAAGGCTTCCAAGAAGTACTACAACTCCCACTATCCAATCCAGTCCGCTAAGTTTTATATCCAATTTATTTAGTTTTATAAACAGTCAAAATTCTATAAAAGATCAGAAATCTTATTCAGGCGGTTGATACTTTGTATCATTGCCCGTACCGTATGATAGTTGATTTTCCAGGAGTGACTCATATGGGTCCAGATGGGTTTGCCTTTTCTTGTCAGCAAAGGATACCATTCGCCCACCTTTTTATTTATCACTTTATCAAATACAAAACGATGTATATTTTTATAGGCATTCCAGTATTTTTCTTCTTTGAAATGCAACCAGGCGTCAAGGGTTCCGATCATTACTTCCGCCTGTTGCCAGAATTCCTTTTCCCTGTCATACACACCTCCGGAATGGGGCCCTTCCACAAAAACTCCTCCATAAGTATGGTCTATGCCATTATCTACTGTGTGGTCAAATATCTTCTTAAAAACATTTTCATATTTCTCTGAGTTTTCTCCCAGAATTTCAAGTGCATGGTTCAGAAGCCAGGCTAATTCCGCATTGTGGCCGTAGCAGGTATTGTCCGTTGCATTGTTCTTTTCTCCATCTTCAGTAAAACGGTCCCAGCCCCAAATGATATCAAATTTAATCTGAGGAGCAATTTCCCAGTTGGCAAAAAATTGGGGGATTCCGGTTTTAAACTCCGGATGCAACATTTTGCTCATAAGCAATTCTATATCTTCCAGTAGTTTGCGTTGATGTAGTTCCTTTTGACTGCATTCATACAGTGTTGTAAATGCTTCCATCAGATGCATGTGAACATCCAGTGTTTTGCGATCTCCGCCCAGTGGTCCCGGTCCGCATAAGGTCCAGTCATTTTCAAACATTTCAAAATAACCTCCGAAACGGGTGTCCGTGCAATGTATCTGAATCAGATCAAAGATTTTTTCTGCATATTCGATACCCCTTTGGTCGCCGGTGGCCAGGGAATATTCAGAAAGACAATAGATGGCAAAACAATGACCGTACAGGATTTTCTTTTTTTCTTTGACATTTCCTTTCCTGTCCAGCATCCAGTAAAATCCGCCATTTTCCCTGTCCCACATTTTTTCCAGCATGAAGTCCACGCCCCATTTTGCCAATTCTGCAAGTTCCCCGGTACCATATCCGGCCCTGTGTGCTGATGAGAGTGTATAAACGGAACGTGCCTGGGCAATTAAAGACTTTTCATCTTCTCCGGTATCCTTTCCATTTTCATCAAAATGAGTGATAAACCCGCCGTATTTTTCATCCTTCATACGTTTTGTCCAGAAAGGCAGGAGCTCATTTAGTAAATGATTTTTGGCCTCATTCAACAGAGCTAAAACTTCTTTTTTCCGCATGGCCTTAAATATAAATAAGGTTAATTTAAAGAATACTGAATATCGCAACAATTATAGAAAATAAGCATGTCCTGCACCAATGAATTTCTGACAATTTTTGATGAAATATTAATCAATTATCCATTTAATTTCTGGTTTTAAGCTTTGAGGTATTTTGATGGAAATTTCCAGGGTGCACGATATTCGGGAATCGCTAATTTGGATGCCTCTTTATCTCCAATTATAATTTCCTTATCCGGATCGAATTTAATGGATCGTCCCAGCTTCATGGATAACACACTCAGTTGTATTGGGGTATCAACTTTAATATGATATTCCGGATTACATAATGGTTGTTTACGCGTTTTTATAGATTCTATCCATTCCATCTCCTGGCCGGGAGATGAAGGAATGGATTCGGGGGGTGTTTCCATTCCTTCCATCCGGTTACCTTCAGGCAGTATCTGGTGTGTTGAATAGTCCGTAAGCAGTGTTCCGTTTACGCCATGGAAGTATATTCCCAGCCTGCGCTGGCTTTTTTGTTCACGCAGAAAGTCAAAGCCATAGCTGTTGGTCAGGGATTCCATCCAGGTCATTGTCATTTTGGGATATTTCCAGATCACCTCATGGTTGTCATAGGCATCTCCGTCATCCTTTATGATATACCGCCCGCCCATAGCGCTTATTTCGGAAGGATAGCCGAGTTCCAATGCCCAAATGGGTAAATCGGTAATATGAGGCGCCATGCCGGGTGTCCACCCTCCGCTGAAATCCATCCAGAATCCGTGATAGAATGCATCTTTCACCAGGTTCGGGTTAAAAGGCTGCATCCGGGCAGGACCTACCCACATATCCCAGTTCATTCCCTCGGGAATTTGATCTGTGTTATTCCCCAGCCCTATTCCATTAGGGGCTTCATTCATTACAAAAAATGTACGGACAGTTGCAATATCTCCAAGGTTCCCTGAACGGACCAGTTCCACCATTCTGCGGTAATGATCACTTGCATGAATTTGCGTTCCTATCTGACAGATAATATCATGCTTTCTTATTGCATTCCGCACGGCAATGCTTTCGCCCATGTGCATGGTCATGGGTTTTTGCAGATAGATATCCAGACCGGCTTCGGCTGCTTCAATGGCCTGAATTGCATGCCAGTGTGCAGGTGTGGCAATGATAACGGCATCCAGCCCTTTATGCTGAAGAAGCTCCCGGTAATCGGTGTATGGAGTACAGGTTTCTTTGTGAAGTTCTACAACAGGATCCAGCCTTTCCTTCCAGACATCACAAGCCGCAGTAACCACAATGTCAGGGTGCTTCGCACAGTTGGCAAGATTTACTTTACCTAATCCGCCACATCCTATGATGCCAAGGTTGATTTTGTTATTTGGACTGGAATTGCCTTTACCGTAAACCATTGATGATTGCATAATCAGAGGTGCTGCAACAGCAGCTGCGGAACCGGTTTTTACAAACTGACGACGCGTGTAAGGAGTTTTACTTTTTTTGTTTTCCATGATAGTAAGGCTTAATCAGGTGAAATTATAATTATTCCGTTTTATGAATGTTGTATAATGGAGCCGGGGCAGTGTTAAATGCGTCCCATCTCATTTCTGAAACAGTTTTATCCGGTTTTCCTCCAGTATGAATCATCAGCCTGTATCGCAATATCAGAGGCTCTTTTGTATTCAGAGGAAACCTGGTATTAGGAGTTGGGAATGTGGGTTGTATCCATGCCAGATTGGGATACTGGACCCAGGTACCCGGGTATTCAGGATTATCCTTATGTTGCAAAACCATGAGTCCAGAAGCAATTTTATTCCCTTTAAAAATTCCATTAAAATCGGACCATGCCCTCAAAGGTTTTGATCCGGGTTCATCGGTGTGAAAAGAAATGTCCTGTGATACAGGGGTCTGCATTCTCAAATTCAGACCACCATAGCTGTCCGTATGCCGGGTAGCAATGGTAATGCTGTCTTTTAAGGCTTCAAGAATAATGGTTAGATCGATGATTCTTTTGGAAGAAGATGCGCGGTAAACTCTGATAACCGCATGTTCACGTACGATGGGTTCCTTGTCTTCCCACATCCAAAAGTTCTCTGCAATAATTTGTGCAAATACAGGGCCACCGGTAGTTTTAATATTACCTGTAGGCCGGGCGAAGACTCTTTGCAGTGCATAGATATCACCCCGTTCTGAGCCATATTCAACCTCCGGCCATGCCCAAAAGATAGCCCTGTGGTGCGGATGATTCCCATCCGGCCAGTCTCTGGTCAGCATTTCACCCTTCAGACCATACAAAGGATGGATGTAATCGCTTCGGGGTACTGCATAAATGCTGGTTGTGATAAATGTGTCTTTTTTTGTTCTTGAAAACTCCTCGGTACTTTCATCCTGCAAACGAATTACATCCTTTTCATAAACGGTCTGATAATTATATTGCAATACCTTTTTGCCAGCTTCTTCAATAATATACTGACCACTTTCCGGATCCAAACGAACATTCATTTGTACCTTATCCGGAGATTTACTTTCAGTCAGTTCGAAATTTTTGATACCGGGTTTACCTTTTGGCAGGATCATCACAAGATGTGCATTATCATTATCTGCAAACTGAACGGGAATAACAGGATCGTTTTTATCATCATTATCAGGATCCAAAATGCCTAATCGTCCCTCTTTTGCAGCGGTCAACTGTGACTGACTAAGCTCTGTGTCGATGGAGACAGGAGATTCTGTGCCGGAGAATATCCCGTTAACATCATTGATAACCAACTTGTTCCGGTTACAGGAAGTTAAAACAATTCCTGATATTAAAATGTAGTACAGAATTTTCAGAGGATAATTTTTATCAGTCATTTAATCTTAAAATTAATAATAATTTCTAAACTATTGGTTTTTAAAAGAGAAGAATAAATTTCTATTCCATTTCAGCTGATTTATATAATCCGAAAGATGCCAGAGCCGGATTTGCCCGTGATTTTAAAATAGTCAGCCGCACTGTATTTGTTGTAACTTCCGGAAATCGCATCAAGCGTTTATAACCTATGGTTGTTCCTTCTGAAATGAGTTTCCATGAACCATTAACCATGGCTTCAAGCTTAAACTTTTCAACCCGTTGGCCAATGGTAATATTTTCCTGTAATAATAAACGGTCAAAGCTTTTGTTACTATCCAGACTCATTTCAATTATTGGTGTATTTCCATTCGCCAACCAGTAAGTATCATAATCATTATCAACCAATGATTTAATTGCCTGACCGGAAGATGGTTTGGAGGTCTTTGGGTTAGCTCCTGCCGCCAGGTTATCCCTAAAAGTCAACTCAATTACTTTTCTCCATTTTTTCAGAACTTCTACATCATTCTCATGGATCAACCCTCTCTTATCGGGAGGAATATTCATCAGAAGCAGGGAATTCTTTCCGACTGAACTGTAATAGATATCCAGCAGTTTTTCCACACTTTTCACTTTTTTATCCTGATTACTGTGATAGAACCAGCCGGGCCGGATGGAAACATCTACTTCTGAGGGGTACCAGACCAGCATTTTTGCAGAGTAAAGTTTTTCACGGCTGCCCAGATCCTGTGCTGTAGCCTGAACTGCCGGTTTGAATGTTCCTGCCTTTTGTTGGGATCTTGCCGCAACTTCATCCGTATTTTTCAGATTGGCAGGAACCACACTCCATTCTGTATCTCTTCCATATCCCGATTCTGTTCCGACCCACCTGACATCTGGTCCCATAATCGCAATAACTGCACCGGGTTGTAATTTCCGGATGGTTTTGTAATACCG
>JANTGF010000084.1 GCA_024763075.1 Bacteroidales bacterium
TAGAAGACGCCAAAGACAAGGCTTTCGAAGCTTTAAAAATCAGGGAGTTTACTTTTGTAAATGACCGTTTTCAAAACGAGAATAACGCAGTATTTGGCGTTTTCTAAGAGACACTAAGTAACTAAGAATTTTAACAAATAACAATTAATTAAGGAGGTAAGTATGACTAAAAAACGCCCAACTGTTTATGAAGAATTACAGGAGAAAGGCTATTCCCGTCGTGAATTCATCACCTTTTGCGGATTGATGGGTGCATGGCTGGGACTGGAAGCCAGCGGGGTAACACAAATTGTTAAAGCGCTGGAGACAAAACCCAGACTACCGGTAATCTGGCTGCACTTACAGGAATGCACCTGTTGCAGCGAATCTTTTATCCGCTCCTCTCATCCCATTGTAGGAGATATAGTCCTGGATAAAATATCTCTGGACTATACAGAAACACTTATGGCTGCTGCAGGCCACCAGGCTGAAAAGTCTCTGCACGATACCATGAAAAACCACAAAGGGGAATACATACTCATGGTAGAAGGTTCCATTCCAACAAAAGAGGATGGCATTTATTGCTGTATTGGAGGCAAATCTGCTTACGAAGTTTTGAAAGAAGCAGCGACAGGAGCAAAAGCAATCGTAGCCTGGGGCAACTGCGCCTCATCGGGTTGTGTTCAGGCAGCCGAACCAAATCCAACAGGTGCCACCCCTATCCATAAATTGGTACACGGAAAACCACTGATCAATGTTCAGGGTTGCCCTCCGATAGCTGAAGTAATGGCTGGGGTGGTGGTTCATATCCTGACTTTTGGCCGGATTCCTGCGCTTGATAGCCTGAACAGACCAAAAGCATTTTACTCAAGAAGGGTTCATGACACCTGTTACCGTCGCCCGAATTATGATGCAGGTTTATTTGTTCAGACTTTCGATGATGAAAATGCAAAAAGGGGTTATTGTCTCTACAAAATGGGATGTAAAGGACCCAATACCTACAATTCATGTGGCGTCATCCGCTGGAACAACGGGGTGAGTTTCCCCATCCAGTCCGGTCATCCATGTATTGGGTGTAGTGAAGAGAACTTCTGGGACAACGGGCCATTCTATGAACATCTGAAATCATTCCCAGGTTTTGGGATTGAAAGTACGGCTGACAAGGTAGGTCTTGGATTAGGCGTTGCAACTGGTGCAGCTATTACGGCTCATGCTGTGGCAACAAATATCCGGAAGAGGAAACTCATTAACAAAGGACTGAAAGAAATTGAGAAGGAAAAAGAAAATGCTAAGGAATAAAAAAGGAGGTCATTATGGCAAATAGAATAGTTATTGATCCAATTACAAGAATTGAAGGCCACCTCAGGGTGGAGGCTGAAATAAAAGACGGAAAGATCGTCGATGCCTGGAGCTCCGGAACAATGGTCAGGGGACTGGAAATTATTTTGAAAAATCGTGATCCCCGGGATGCATGGGCTTTTGTTGAAAGAGTATGTGGTGTTTGTACCACTGTACATGCCCTGGCCTCTGTCAGGTCTGTTGAAAATGCTTTAGGTATTGTTATTCCCCCAAATGCAGATCTGATCAGAAATCTGATGTTCTGTGCTCAGTATATGCAAGATCATGTGGTACATTTTTACCATCTGCATGCACTGGACTGGGTAGATGTTGTTTCCTGCCTGAAGGCTGATCCAAAAGCTACAGCAGAAATTGCCCAAAGTATCTCAAACTGGCCCAAAAGCTCAATTGGCTATTTTTCCGATATCCAGAATAGAGTAAAATCATTTGTAGAAAGCGGGCAGCTTGGAATTTTTGCTAACGGATACTGGGGCCATAAAGCCTATAAGCTACCCCCGGAAGTGAATCTCCTTGGTGTGGCTCATTATCTGGAGGCACTGGTATGGCAAAAGGAAATCGTAAAAGTCCATACCATTTTTGGAGGAAAAAACCCGCATCCGAATTACCTGGTAGGAGGCGTTCCATGTTCCATCAATATAGATGAAAACAATGCACTGAATGCTGAGCGTCTGGCATTTGTTGGCAAGCTTTTAAGAGATGCCAAAACTTTCGTGGAGCAGGTTTATATCCCTGATCTTGTTGCTATCGCAGGCTTTTATAAGTCTGATTGGGCAGCCATCGGTGGTGGACTTCCTAACTACCTGGCTTATGGGGATCTTCCAACGAATGGCTTCAATGATGTCTCAGGCTTCAAATTTCCCAGAGGAACTGTCCTTGGACGGAATCTGAATGAACTGCATGAAGTGGATGGAACGGATGCCAATCAGGTTCAGGAATTTATCAAACACTCATGGTATAGATATTCCGATGGTGATGAAAAAGGCCACCATCCATGGGAAGGTGAAACGGAGCTGAATTATACCGGGCCTAAGCCACCTTATGAACACCTGAATATGGAAAATAAATATAGCTGGCTTAAAACACCCAGATGGAAAGGAAATCCGATGGAAGTAGGCCCTCTGGCTCGCCTGCTTGTAGGTTATGCCGCTGGAAATGAAGAGATCAGAGATGTTGTACATTATGGATTGAAAGCATTGGATGCTCCCGTTGAAGCACTGTTCTCAACTTTGGGAAGGACAGCAGCCCGCGGACTGGAAACCAAGCTGATTGCAGGCTGGTCTCTGGAATTTTTTGATCAGCTTCTGCAGAACATTAAGAATGGAGATACTTCTACTTTTAATGGAGAAAAGTGGAATCCGAAAAGCTGGCCTGCTGAAGCGAAAGGAGTAGGTTTATCCGAAGCTCCAAGGGGTGCTTTGGCTCACTGGATTAAGATAAAGAATGAAAAAATTGAAAATTACCAGTTGGTTGTTCCCAGTACATGGAATGCTTCACCCCGTGATCCTGAGAATCAGCGGTCTGCTTATGAATCATCTCTGATAGGTACACCAATTGCAGACCCGGAAAATCCGCTGGAGATTCTCCGGACAATTCATTCATTTGATCCTTGTATAGCATGCGCAGTTCATGTATATGATGAAAAAGGTACTTATATTCACCAGATACAAACTTTTTAAGCTATGGAACAAAACATTCTTAAATTAGATCCTAAACTCAAACTGGTTTATGTATGGCAGCAACCGGTAAGGATATATCACTGGACAAATGCACTTGCTATTCTGGTCTTATGCCTCACTGGTTATCTTATAGGTGCCCCACTGGCTATTCAGAGCGGAGCCGAAGCATCATATAGCTACTGGTTCGGGATTGTTCGCTTTATACACTTTGTAGCCGGTTATGTATTCTTTTTTAACTTCATATTCAGGATATATTGGGGCTTCGTTGGAAATGAATATTCACGATGGAACAATTATATTCCTCTGAAAAAGAAGCAATGGAAAGGAATATTAGAGGTGTTGAAAATAGATATATTCCAGCTTAAACTTGGTCCTTATGAAACCGTAGGTCACAATGCACTGGCGAGCACTACTTATTTCATTACTTTTATTGCTTTTGTTTTCCAGTGTTTAACGGGATTTGGGATGTATGCCGCTATGAGCCCTTCGTGGTTCCCAAAATTATTTGCATGGTTTGTACCACTGGTTGGTGGCGACCTTGCAGCCAGACATATTCATCATCTTCTTATGTGGGTATTTATCCTGTTTGCAATGATCCATATTTACCTTGTTTTCTATCATGACTTCATTGAAAGAAACGGAGTAACATCTTCAATGATAGGGGGCTGGAAATTTATTGAGGTACATGATGATGAGAAGGGTGAAGTGAAAGATGAACGGTGAACCCCACCTTCACTAAAGTTACGGTGGATAAAAGATTGAAGGTTGAACTGTGAATGATGAAAGTCGCTTGCAATTAACACCCTGAGCAGGGTCCCCCGAAGGGATCCCTGTGGGAGAAGGGTGATTTGCTTTATTTTTATTCCTTTGGAACAGGTTGATCTATCCTTGGTGGATTTCCTTGAGGGAAAATCTAAACAAATCATCCTCTATTGTGTTCTGGATAGGAGAATCAGGTTATTCTATATCTTTGAATATGCAAAATGAAGCGAAAAATTCCGAAAACATACTGATCCTCGGCATTGGAAATATCCTCCTTCAGGATGAAGGTGTTGGTGTTCATGCAGTTCGGGAAATGGAGAAAATGACCTGGCCGGTGAACATCCACTTACTGGATGGAGGTACAGGAGGTTTTCATATTCTCTCACTTCTGCAGGAATTTAAAACAATTGTTATGATTGACGCCTGCCTTGATAATGATCCGGTGGGTACAGTAAAATTCATTGAACCAAAATTTTCAAAAGATTTTCCCAAAGCCCTGTCATCTCATGATATTGGCCTGAAAGATCTGATTGACTCCGCTATCCTGCTGGAATCATTACCAAAAATTTACCTTGTTACTGTTACTATTCGTCCAAACCAGGAGGTAGGGATGGAGCTGTCTCATAAAATCCAGTTGGTAATCCCTAAAATTGTTTCAGAAGTTAAAAAAATACTTTCGGAATAATCTGACAGATTTACTGATACTTTTTACTCCATTTTTTCTCACGTAATACATCCGGTTAGCTTTTAGGCCTAATTTTCGGAATAATCTCGAATTTTAATACTCATGTTTCATAATTTGCAACATAGCTGGTTGCTTGTTTATGATATCTGTCTTATATTCGTTTAAGTTGTAATCCTATTTAGCAAGATGATTCCTGTAAAGTAGTATGTTTTTAGTATTCATTTAAATTTTAGCAGCCATGAAAAGAGTTATGAGTTTACTGATGATGATCGTAATGATCAGTTTCGTTACCCAGGCAGAATTTTTTCTGAAGGGTGAAACAAATTGTAAATTGGGAGAATACAATATTGTACATTCTTCCGATTCGTATGTATTAAATGGAGATGAACTGAACACTTATATCAACTCCCATAAAAATTCATCAAAAACAGTTAAAATCTCTGTTTTAAAGGAAAAAGACCGTTGCAGGTATATTGTGGTGTCAGAAGACCTTTCAGTACAATACATCTGTAAGAAAGATTATTTTGGTGGGTATATGCATGATAAAGATTTCAACAAGCTTGGCCTTGAAACCGATAAAGAGATGTTGGAACTTGGGGGATATTATCATCAAAAAATAACTACACCTAATTCAATCGGTCTGAAAAATTACCTTGGTTAAATTGCCAGTTATTATCCCATACTAGTAAAAGATTACGAAATAGTATTTGCTTGTAAATAAAACTTTCCAAAACAAATAAACTGAAATAGTTTATTATTTAGGTTTGTAAAAAGGGGGAAGAAAGACATCTGTAGAGGTGTCTTTCTTTTTTTATGAAAATCAGAGACCAATGATCAGATAACAATTTGACAGGAACCATGGTTAGACGTCCGAAAGTTTTAAGATTTTATATGCTAAGTGCTGATTTTCCCTGAAACAACCTAAATGACCATTCTATTACAGAGAAGCCTTATCTAGGACATATTTTTTGTAAGTACCATTCTCACATAAAACTTAATGAAATAAAGCATAGTCCGGTATTCTTTCCTTTTTCATTCCCGGACCTTTCCAGCTGATCCTCAATTCCTTGCCTCCACCCATCTGAAAATACTCCACTTTAATGGAATGCCATCCTGAAATCAATCCAACTTTCCGGAAACGTTCCTGCACTTTATGGTGCATATCATTATCCACAATTAGTTTTCCATCCAAATATAAAAGACTCCCGTCGTTAGACTCTGAATATATCGTATATATTCCGGAAAACGGGATTTTTATATATCCTGAAAAAGTATAAGAAAAAACCTCTTTATCACCAGATTCATCAATAGTAAAATTAGGTAGGATACCTTTTTTCAAAACAGGATACTTTTTTGTATCAGAAAATTTTAATGCGTAACCTTCCTTATATTCATACCGGAGTCCGGGTTTTAGATTTCCTTTCCGTACAGCAGGCCACAAACTGAGTTTTTCAAAATCCATACTGATATCATAACCGGGGAACATCCCTTCAACCCAGGCTCTCGCCCGTAATTTCGAAGATTCCGTCAGAACTACCGGTTTTGTATAAATCAGGGAAGACTCATCAGGTGCTGTTCCGTTGAGGGTGTACCGGATGGTTGCATTTTCTTCGTCAACAGATAACCGGACCACCATGCTGTCAATAAAACTAATGTCATCAAAAAGAATACGGGGAGTAGGTGCTGATTTATATTTATCGGAATAAGGTCTGTTTTCCTTTGATTTTGCCCAATCCTTGTTTGGTACCGGCCCCATTTCAAACAACATCACTCCACCTTTCAATATATCGCTGTGCCTGAGCCAGGATTTTTCATAAGGCTTACCATTCAGCCATACCGACTGAATAAACATATTTTTCGGAGAGTTATTTTCAGCCCTGATTACAAATTGATTTCCGTTTTCGAGATTTATGGTCGCTTCATCAAACAAAGGAGAACCTATCACATAGTAATCCATCCCCGGAGTTACCGAATAGAAACCCATGGAGCTTAAAATATACCAGGCCGACATTTGCCCGCAATCCTCATTTCCACTCAAGCCGTCAGGCTGATCTGAATAAAGTGTTGTTAAAATCTGTCTCACACGTTTCTGAGTCTTCCAGGGCACTCCTGCATAGTTATAAAGATAAGCCATATGATGGCTGGGCTCATTTCCATGTGCATATTGGCCGATCCTTCCAGTGACATCAGCAAGGTACATTTTGTTCGTGTCTGTTTCGGTTGTAAAAAAAACATCCAGCCACTTTTCAAACCTGTTATCATCCCCAAAAAGACCAATTAACCCTTCTATATCCTGGGGAGCAAATAAAGTGTACTGATAGGCATTACCCTCCGTAACATGGTTGGAGGCCACCATGGGATCAAATGAATCAAGCCATTGAAAGTCGCTGCTGCGGGGCCGCATAAATTCCGTTCGGACATCAAACAAATTCCGGTAAAACTGTCCGCGCTGGTTGTAAAGCTGGAAATCGGTCTCAGATAAATCATGCGCAAGACGTGTAATACACCAGTCATCATAACTGTATTCCAGAGTACGCGAAACCGACTGGTCTATTTTATCATAAGTGATAAAACCCAGGCTCAGATACTCTTTTTTACCCTGCCTGTCTCCGTCGGCTAATTTTTTCATGGCTGCCAGGGCCTTTCCGGTATCAAAATCATGCAGCCCTTTCACATAAGCATCTGCAATCACAGGCAGTGAATGGTAACCGATCATGGCAAAACGTTCGTTTCCTGAGAATTCCATTATAGGAAGGTTCCCCCAGTGATCATAGCGGTCCAGAAAAGACCGGATAAACTGTATGGTCCGGTTTTGCTGAATGATGGAAAACAAAGGATGCAAACCTCGAAAAGTATCCCAAAGCGAAAAAGTGGTATAATTATCAAAATCCACGGCACGGTAAACTTTATGATTTCCGCTCAGGTACTGCCTGTCAACATCAACTGCAATGTCAGGGTGGATAAAACTGTGGTACATGGCTGTATAAAAAATCCTCTTTTCAGATATTTCTGAAGTTTTTATATCTATGCGCTCCAGCTCTTTGTTCCATGCATCCCGGACGGCTTTTCTGACAGCTTCAAAATCCCAGGCAGGTATTTCAGCCATGAGATTTTTCCGGGCACCTTCGGTGCTAACTCTTGACAAACCTACCTTTAGAAGTACCGGATTCCCTGTTTTTGTATCAAATTGAAAATATGCCTGCAAATCTTTTGCCCCCGCTTTTTTGATCTGATCCGGTTTACCCCCGTTTTGTGATATAGCAAAAGAGTGAAAAGGGTTGGAAAACCGGGCTACAAAATACATTTTATGATCGCCTGCAAGGCTGCCATGAGTTTGCCGGAACCCTGTAATTTCTGTATCACTCAAAATTTCGAGATACAAACTATCAACGATGTCGCTGATGCCATGGGTCATATCCAGCAGGATGTTGGCTTCCCGGGTACCAGGAAAAGAATATTTATGGATGCCTGCCCGTTTTGAGCTTGTCAATTCTACAGTAATATCATAATCCTGCAATTTTACACGGTAATAACCCGGCTCTGCCCATTCCTCCTCATGGGAAAATTCCGACCGGTAACCGGTTAAAGTATTCGAAGCCAATCCTTCATTCAAAAGCACCTTCCCGGTAGTAGGCATAAACATGATATCACCTCCTCCCCCACCTCCTGTACCGCTGAAATGTGTATGGCTGAATCCCAGAATGGAATGATCGGAATAATGGTATCCCGAGCATCCATCCCAGGTTTCCACACGGGTATCCGGACTCAGTTGAACCATACCGAACGGAGCAGTTGCTCCCGGGAAGGTATGTCCGTGACCATCGGTTCCAATCATGGGATCCACAAATACGGCATAATCATGATCCGGATGTTTATCTGACTTGCAAGCAGTAAACACTAGAATAATCAATAATATCCGGGAAATATTTTTAACAATTTTCATCCGAATTTAATTCTGTCCTTTCAGGTTTTCTTTATGGGTTTTACGGAAATCTGCTTCATTGTCAAGCTCAGGAGATTCTCCGAGAGATTCCCACCTGAAATCAACATCGTAAGGATCCAGTGCTTTCTGAGGATTAAAAACAAGTGTATCCACCATCTGTACCAGATATGGAGTAAAGTCGGGTTGGTCCGTAAAGAAATCCTGAAGCAAAGTTGCGGTAGCGTCAAACTGATTTAAAGGAGTAATGTCCATGATCTGATAAATGGTTTTGAGTATCGCTCCAAAATTAGCATGCGATTTAGAAACGTAGTTCCTCTTCACCCAGGGGCTTATCATCATTAATATGGAACGGTGGGCATCCACATGGTCCACTCCGGCCTGAGCATCATCTTCCGTTACAATAATAAGCATATCTTTCCACCATTTTGTATGGCTTAATTTTTGAATCACTCTGCCAAGCGCAAGGTCATTATCAACCAGATATGACTGGTTAAAAGGGTAACCATCCTCTGTTCTTTCTCCTGACATATGGTCATTGGGGATCATCATGGTAATAACAGAAGGAAACTCCTCTTTGCCGGACAGCCATTTCTCTTCCAGCTCTTCTTCAAACATATCAATACGGAACTGATCCGGGATGCTCGTATTATAAGTTGCATATTTTCTGGAGGTTCTCTCATACAAAGCCTGTGGCAAAGGGTAGATCACACCCATTTTAACACCCGAATACTTATGCCATTGTTCCTCTTCAGCCCCGGTGAATTCAAAACCCAGTCCAAAATTAAAAAAGTTGATGCCATTTCGTGACAGATGCTCCCACATTCCGCCTGCCTCGTTGTAATCCTCAGGATAAACCGCACCTGAGGAACCCGCAACATTCTTCCTTCCGGGTGCAGGACTCAGTAAATCCTGAGAAATCTTCATGGAACTGTTCAGCTCCACCCATTCGTTGGGATAAGTCCCAACCATCCACCTGTGTCCGTGTACCGAAGCATCCGAATCACAATAGAAATTATCACTTATAGCAAACTCTCTGGCCAGCTTCTGATGATTGGGCATCAGGTTTACATCTTTGAGTATTATAGATCTGTCCCTCTTTGCAACCGTAGCATGGAGTCCGTATTTAGCCAGCCCCGGCTCACCTTTTGCATTTTCTAGTTCACCAAATATTTCATCAAATGTGCGGTTTTCCTTGGTAATATATACAATATGTTTGATGGGGCTCTTTCGCAAGCCGCTCACTGCCGGCAGGGGATTTTTGCCATCATCTATCACTTCCATGGCACGAAATGTATTATTGATTACCTGCTGAGTGGTTTGTTTCAGGTCAAGCTTTGCTAAATTCACCTTTTCAAAAGAGCCCAGCATTATATCACCCACATAAGTTCCCTGCACGGGTGCAACAAAATCCCTTCCTCCGTTTTGTCCTGCCCCAAATCCTCTTGCAGTTACCACAAACAATGTTTTATTATCAGGTGAAACTTCCAGCTTGGTCGGGAACCACCCGGTAGGAATGTATCCCAAAACTTTTTCATTTTCCGCATCTATCACAGCAACTGCATTTAATCCGCTCAGGGCTACATACAATCTTTTCTGGTCTTTACTTAAACATATACCAAACGGGATCATTCCCCTGTACGCATCTATTTTCGAAGATATATTCAGTTTTATGGTTCCGGTAATTTTGCCGGTTTTCGGATCTAAAACGGAAATATTATCATTCGTGGCATTGGTCACAAAAACCTTATCTTTTCCCGCAGCAATGGAATTAGGGCTGGCTCCTCCCACTACTTCAAGTCCTTCTACCAGTTCTCCCATTCTGTAGCCTGTTTTTTCTTTGGAAATTACCGTAGAAGAAACCAGATCAACCGTCCACACTGAAACTGCTTCGGGTACAAACGGGCTACCCAGTCCCGGGATGAACATGCTATCCGTCTGAATTCCCTCTTCAGCTTCCTTTGAAGGAAACCCGTAGGGTGGAAAATCCAGGCCTTTTTCTTCAATATTTGTTGGAGTCAATCCGGGAACGAGCGGATAATCATAAATTCCGGTATTGGCAACATAGGCCATTTTACCATCCGGAGATATATCCAGACCCAAAGGAAAACGCCCAACGGGAATGCTGTTAATCACTTTTCCTGTTTTAAGATCCATGGTAACCAACCGGAAATTAAACTGATCCAGAATGTAAAGCCTGCTTTCATCCGGAGAAAGTTTAATATCCCCTACAAAACTATCTACATATTTCTTTCCGTTAATTTCCCCGTTTATGGAAATACGTTTTTTACTTTTTAGCTCCGATAAACTGAACAGGATGATATCACCACTATCTCCGCCACTAAGCCAGGCAAAGGAATTATCTTTCAGGATCACGGCTCCCATATACGAACCTTTATCCTGAAAAGGATCTTCATACTTACCGTCATAATCCGGCAATCTGATGGCATTATCAGGTGTTGCGTTTCTTATAAGGGTTAATACATTATCATGAATCGCCAGACTGACGGAACCATCCGGAGATACAGCCAGTCCAAAAGGATCATTTGTGATACGGGTTACTTCACCTGCGGGCTTTACTATTCTGCCACTCGGAATGATACTTTCTCCTATTACATCAATTTTGCAATATTCCTGTGCGCCGGGAGGCTGAAGTATGGTTACTGATTGATTTTGATTACATGCAACCAATACCATTGTCATAATGAATATAAATACATTTTTCATATATTTCCCCTTTCTTTTTAATTTCAGTGGTTAAGTTCAAACGAATCAAGAATACCTCCACTGGTTCCATCACCATTCATTTTAATGGCTTTTACCTTTATTGTTTTTCCATCAACCTCAACAAACACATAATTATACTCATAATACTTTCCCCCGTCAAACTCATCACTGTCAGGAGTTGCCGGATGATCCGGAAGATCAATTTGTTCCCATTCATAGTATTTATGATTGTCCAGCCTTGCACCTCCTCCACCGGTAATAATATAAGCTGCATTATTCCCTTTTCCGGTTTCCGGGTCATAAGGCGGATGGGGTAAACCTCTCTCATAATCGTGGGTATGACCGGCAAATACGATGGAAACATTGTTTGCTTCAATGATGGGCACAATGTATTTTCGCAAAGGCGGTTCTCCATCATAATAACCTCCTGACCAACATTCTGAATAAGGGGGTTCGTGCATAACAACAAAGATCCACTCACTCTTTTTCCGGGCTTCTTTCAGATCCTCAATAAACCAGTTATATTGCTGACTGTATGGAGAAATAATGGAGCCGTCATCACCGGATTCTCCTTCATTCGGGTCAAGTATAATAAAATGGGAATTCCCGTAATCAAAAGAAAAATAATACTCGGTGCTTCCAACAGAACTCACAGGGTGACTTACATACTGTTCAAAAGGAGGAACCTTTCGCTTATCCCAGAATCCGCCGTATTCATGATTTCCGATGGAAATGTAACTGGGAGTTGTATTGCTGTAATGCCTGATCGGAAGAAAGTATTCATCAATCCATTGGGTGAGCACTTCTCCACGGGATACTACATCACCCACATTTATTACAAAGGCGGCAGACTCACCGGCAATGAGTTCTGAGATCTTTTCATGTATTTTAGGCCGGGTACGGTTGTCGCCATAAACGATAAACCGAAATGGCACATTGCCTGATGGCTTTGTTGTGAAAGTTGCAACCGGACTGCTGATATTACCAGATACTACCCTGTAATGATAACTTTGTCCGGGAGTTAAACCCACCAGTGTAAGTTTGTGGATCAAGGAAGGATTCGCTTCTTCTATGGTTTTCATTGTAAGTTGATTCCCTTGTCCGTATTCCACATAACCAAATGAAGGATAAACTGTTTCCCACCGGATGGTCATCCCGGTTTCTTCAGCAGATTGCAAATACGGCGGTATTAAAAAAGCAGGATTGGCAGCAAGTGCCTCTTCAAGGATATCTAACTGGTTGTTGATCAGTTCCAGTTGCTCAGGTAAAGATTTATCCTTTAACCCGGAATCAATGAGTGATGAAAGTTCATTTATCAATTTTACATCAGGTTGAGGATTACTTTTCATATAACGGTCAACCCTGTCCATTCTTTGTAAGGTCTTCCGGATATCTTCCTTCAGCTTTACCTCCTCCTCAGTAATAAGTGTAACGGTTCCAAGGCTTCCCGGTCCGCCATTATTAAATACCTTTAACGCAAGGTTTATGGGTTTTCCCGGATCAGCTGAGCTCGTGATCACTGTTTCAAACCTTTTTTCCTGAGATCGTATTTTCCGGACTCCGTTTACATACAGATCTCCCCTGTCGTCGGTATAGAAAATCATCCGCAATGCCTTATTCCGGGTACTGAAGCCATTAATTTCCTCCGGAACAACCAGCACTTTCCGGTACCATGCATGTTTATTCTCACCTTCCCACCTGTCGTTTGTTGTAACTTCCTCCCAGTCGCTGTCATCATATAACGGGTCTGAAACTTTATCCGGTGCATACAACTTTCTTTTCCATTTCAAAACAGGAATTCCTGATGAATTCAGAGATAATTTTTCTTTCGAATAGTAAAACTGTTTATAGCCCCCGGGCATGCCAATCAAATCTGCCTGATAAAAGCTACAATTATAATCGTAATTCTGTGCTCTTACAGCAATGGTGTATTTCCGGCCTGCCTTCGCATTGGCAACCAATATGGCACTCCCATTGTACTGGCCTGCACTGAAAATCCTTTCACCATCCACATAAATTATTCCCACAGGATCGATTCTGAATTCCATCAATATATCCTTTCCCTCAAAGGATTCAGGAATAGTAAAATCAGTTTTATACCATTTTACCAGTTCTTTTTCCCACCAAACATGATTAATGGTCTCGGAAACCCATTTTACTTTTGATGCCGGATTAAAAACCTCTTCAACCTCCGGATCACCGGTGTGAACCTTCCACATATGCAATTCAACAACCGGATGAGGGTTTACCGGTTGTATCCTGACAATCTTCTGCGCAAATATATTTTGCTGATTAATCGTTTGAAATAAAAAAAATATAAGAAAAAACGTACAGAATTTTAAATATTTGTAATTGAACCGGATCATAACGATTAAACTTAATTTTCGGATATCTACAAATATATTTAATTTTTCAGAAGATATTAATTATTATCCTTAAGACTTATGTGAAACGGGATTTTATTAGAAAGTTCCGGTTGTTCCTATGGTTTCTGTTGCTTCTGTTGTCCCGAAACACAGAAAATTGTTAATTTTCTGTGTTTTTCTCCCACAGGGACTCCTTTGGAGGAGGATCCTCGAAACAGTAAAGAAATCATAGATTTCAACTGTTTTGGGATTCCTATGGTTTTAAAGATTCTGGTTGACAATATTTTTCAACTTTTTTTCAAACTCCTGTATACACAATGATCACTTGTACTATTGGGGAAGTGACTGCAAAAAGAAATTTATTCATATTTGACTTTTTTGTATTTATAAAATAAAAATTTTATGTTTGTATAAAAATGACTACAAGTCATTAACTGAACACTAGTCACACAATGGGAATAAACGAACGTAAAGAGCGCGAAAAACAGCAAAGAAAAAACGACATCATTGATGCTGCGGAACGGTTGTTTTTCAAACACGGATTTGAAAATGTTTCTATGGATCAGATAGCCCGGGAATCGGAGCTGGCCAAAGGAACACTCTACCTGTATTTTAAAAGCCGGGAAGATTTGCATTACTCTATCGTAAACCGGGTACTTGAAATGTTAAGCAAAGTACTTAAAAGGGATTATGATAAGCATGCCAGTGGGGCTGAGAATCTGATAAACCTGGGTAAATCTTACATTGCTTTCAGTACACAGTACCCGGATCATATTCGTGCAATTATGATGTTTGATTCAAGCAAATTTGAGAAGCTGGAAACAAATCAGTCGCTAAAAATTCTGGAACCGGATTCTCCGCTAATGTTACTCATTCATATTATCAGAAAAGGTCAGATGGATGGTTCTGTCAGGAAAGATATACCCGACCGGGAACTAGCGCTAATTTTATGGTCGCACCTGGCATCGGTTCTGGAACTGGTTTCCCTCCGGCTCCCCCTGGTTAAGGCCTTGGAGATAGATGAGAACGAGCTGTTGAATAAACAATTTGAAATATCCATATCCGGAGTGATTTTAAAACAATAATATTATGAGAAGAATTTCTGTTTTACTTCATTTTATTGGTTTTTCTTTACTTGTTTCCGGACAGGATCCGGTGTTGGAAGAGTATATCCGAATCGGACTGGAGAATAATCTGGCCCTGCAACAGAAAAAGAACAACTACGCAAAAAGCATGGAAGCATTAAACCAGGCAAGATCCTATTACTTCCCGGCAATTAGCCTGAATGCACGATATACGCTCGCAGAGGGGGGCCGTACGATAGATTTTCCGGTAGGTGATATGCTAAATCCTGTCTATTCAACTTTGAATTACCTGACCAACACCAATGCTTTTCCTCAAATTGAAAATCAGACTTTTAATTTTTACCGGCCTCATGAGCAGGAAACAAAACTGGAACTTTTTCAGCCCATCATTAATCCTGCCATCGGGTATAACTATAAGATCAGCAAGGAATTAACAAAAGCCAGTAATGCCGACCTGAATGCTTTCCGGAGGCAACTGGTAAGTGATATCAAAACAGCTTATTTCAGCTACCAAAAAACTATCCGTTTAAAAGATCTGGTAAATGAAACCCGCGCTCTGCTTGAAGAAAATATCAGGGTAAACAAAAGTCTCTATAAGAATGATAAAGTAACCATTGATGTTGTTTACAGGTCTGAAGCAGAATTGAGTAAGCTGGAACAAAGCGAGGCCATTGTTATAAAAAACAAAAAAATGGCAGCATCCTGGTTAAATTTTTTACTGAATCGCCCCTTCGATACGGAAATAAAGCGGGTTGAAAGCGCGAGTCTCATGACAGAACTTATCAGCCTGGAAAACGCAGAGCAACTGGCCTTTGGAAACCGCGAAGAGCTTGACCTGATGGATTATTACCTGAAAGCCGGAGAATACAAACTAAAATTAAATGTATCAAATGGTTATCCCGATATTTTTGCAGCATTAAACTATGGAATTCAGGGAACGAATTACACCTTTACAAAAGACGATGATTTTTTTCTGGGATCGGTCGTATTACGCTGGAATATTTTTAAAGGGCGGGAAAACAGGGCAAAAATAAATATGGCAAAAATTGAATTGAATAACATTAAAACCAAAAAAAACGAAGTCTCGGATAAGATAAGGCTGGAAGTTACAGAAGCCTATTACAACCTGGAAGCTGCAGCAAAATATGTAGATGCAGTAAAAAATGAGAGTAAAAGTGCCACAAAGGCATTTAATGTGGTTTCAAAAAAGTACGCGGAAGGTATGGTAAATCTGGTGGAGTTTATTGATTCCCGTACTACAATGACAACCGCCCAGGCGAATTTGATCATAGCAAGGTTTGAATATAAAATTATGGAAGCGGAATTTGAAAGGGTGATTGGAACCTATATTCTACCTCCGGAACAGAATTATTTGTTATTCTAGCCCTGCGGGCTATTTGTTGTGTAATTGTTATAGATCAGCCTGAAGTGGCTGCCTGTTACCAATAAGTCTCTATGAGACTTAAACGCATGAAGATGAAACATAAACAAATTAAATTTTTCGTCCCGGGAAGGACTGAAAAATAGTAACCAGGCATTTTAATGCCTGAGACATACAAATATCAATATTCACATCCCGGAGGGATAGAATATAAAAAAGGTCAGCTGAAGTGGAAGCTTTTTACCAATAAGTCTCTATGAGACTTAAACGCATGAAGATGAAACATAAACAAATTAAATTTTTCGTTCCGGAGTGGACTGAAAAATATTACCCGGCATTTTAATGCCTGAGATATATAAGTATCAATATTTACATCCCGGAGGGATAGAATAAAAAATAACAATATTTATAATTATTTTCAATTATACATAAAAATAGGATATGAAATTAAAAACTTTATAAATGGGAAATTCATACATTAGTTGCTACGTCCACTACGTTTTTACAACGAAGAACCACGAAAGATGGTTAAAATCCGATATCAGGGAAAAACTTTACCCCTACTTAGGAGGAATAGCCAGAAAAAACAATTTAAAGTTATTAAAGGCAGGTGGTGTTGAGGACCATTTGCACCTATTGATATCACTTCCTGCAACCATAACAATCGCGAAGGGAATACAATATTTAAAAGGAGGGTCATCCCGGTGGATTCATGAAACGTTTGCAGATATGAAGGGGTTTGCATGGCAGGAAGGTTACGGTTCATTTACTGTAAGCGTTTCACATATCGATATGATAAAAAATTACATTGCAAATCAGGAAGAACATCACAGAAAAATATCGTTTCGGGAAGAATTTATTGATATCCTGGATGAACATGGAATTGATTTCGATGAAAAATATTTATTATGATCATTCTAGCCCTATGGGCTGTTGTGGTATATGATTGTATTAGGTCAGCCACTGAAGTGGCTGCTTATTACCAATAAGTCTCTACAAGACTTACAAAGGAAAATGAATTAAGCTTTTTCGTCCCGGAGTGGACTGAAAAAAAATAACCAGACATTTTAATGCCTGAGATATATAAGCATCAATATTTTCATCCCGGAGGGATAGAATGTAAAAAAGGTCAGCCTGAAGTGGCGCCTGTTATCAATAAGTCCCTGTGAGACTTATAAAGGAAAATAAACAAAGCTTTTTCGTCCCGGGAGGGACTGAAAAATAATAACCAGGCATTTTAATGCCTGAGACATACAAATATCAATATTCACATCCCGGAGGGATAGAATATAAAAAAGGTCAGTTGAAGTGGAAGCTTTTTACCAATAAGACTCCATGAGACTTAAACGCATGAAGATGAAAAATAAACAAAATAAATTTTTCGTCCCGGAGTGGACTGAAAAATAATAACCAGGCATTTTAATGCCTGAGATATTTAAGTATCAATATTCACATCCCGGAGGGATAGAATGTAAAACAACAATTAATTTCAATTAAGCAAATAACCCATAATAAATACCTTATGATTCGTAACAGAAAGAATTTACCTTTTAAAATAAAAAAAGTCAACCCGATCTATTTTCTGCTCATTGCTCTGGTATTCAGCAATGCCTGCAAGCAAAAAGCACCAATGGAAAGCCGGAAATCAATGATTCCTGTTAAAACCTGGATCACTCAGAAAAAAAATATTCAGTTTCCGGTTCGGACATCAGGTAAACTGAGTAAAAAATCAGAAATCAAACTCAGCTTCAAAACCGGGGGGATCATATCGTCCATCAATGTAAAGGAGGGTGAAATTGTAAAAGAGGGACAGGTAATGGCGCGGCTTAACCTTATGGAAATAAAGGCTAAAGCCAATCAGGCAAGGCTGGCACTCCAAAAAGCAGAAAGGGATTATAAAAGAGTCCAAAATCTCTATCAGGACAGTGTCGCAACCCTGGAACAGTACCAAAATATGCAAACTGCCCTTGAAGTAGCCAGGAATCAACAGGATATTGCACAGTTTAACCTTGAGTACTCTGTTATTAAAGCACCGGCCGACGGCAGGGTTCTGAAACGCCTGGTTGAGGCAAATGAGATCATAGCACCCGGCCATCCTGTCTTTTTATTTTCATCCACAAAAAATGACTGGGTTCTTCGCTGCAACCTGTCGGACAGAGATGTGGTAAAGCTAAAATTACTGGATTCCGCACAGGTCTTTTTCGATGCTTACCCCTCACATACCTTTACTGCCGAAGTTTCCCAGATTGCCGAGTGGGCTGATCCCTACACCGGCACCTATGAGGTTGAACTCAGAATCCTTAAAGAAACGGAACTCCTGTTATCCGGTTTTATTGCAAAGGCTCAGATATATCCTTCACAGGGAAAGTCCCTGGTAGTGATTCCTGCAGGAGCACTTGTCAGGGGAAAAGGCCGAACCGGTTTTGTTTATGTAGTTGAGAATGGAAAACCTCTGATGAAAAAAATCCGGTTTACAAAAATATCAAATGATTCGCTATCCGTTGACCAGGGCCTTTCAGCCGGTGAAGTGCTGATCACTGAAGGGAGCTATTATATTGACGGAAGCAGTGCTATTGAAATAAAAAACAAATAAAATGAACCTTCCCAGAATATCCATAGATAATGCAAAGTTCACCCTGATCCTTTTTGTTTTGCTCATTTTGTTGGGAATTCAGGCATTTCTCACCATGCCCAG
>JANTGF010000085.1 GCA_024763075.1 Bacteroidales bacterium
TTCATATCCGTACCCCGAATACGAAAGCTGGTATAGCCAATTCCTGCACCTGCATCAGAACTCACTACTGTTGAAGGACTCAATCTCATAAGATAGGGCATATCCTGTCCCAGATTCTGTCTCTCAATTTCTTCCCGGGTAATATCCGTATGAACAAGAGGCATGTCAGAAGAAACCCTTGTTGATTTCACAATCACCTCATCAGCAAGTATATCTGAACCTATCAGCATAATTTTCAACTCCACCGGGTTAAGTCCAACCTTTACTTTTTTCATAAAAGGTTTAAACCCTATGTAGGTAACTTTCAGGGTATAATCCCCTTCCGGCACATTGACAAAGGAAAAACGCCCATTCCGGTCTGTTGAAATTCCAAAATAAGTATTTTCAATAATTACATTTGCACCCAAAAGGGCTTCTCCGTTTTCATTTTTCACCACCCCTGACACATTACCCTTTCCAAAAGTTAACAGGGTAAAAAACAATAAACTTAAAAGAAAACCAATACGTTTCATTTTTCAGTTGATAATTGAAATTAAAAAAATTTACGGGGTAACTTTTTCCCTACACCGGCATTACCCGGATCAGGTTCAAAGGGTTTGATCTCAGCCTGAAATTTTAAGGCACCCCATTCAAATACAAATGTACAAAATATAAACCAATTCATTTTAATTATGAAATATATATTTATTTATTCTGTTATGACAGGAGTGAAAAATATTTAGTAATTTTGACCATTAAGCATTTAAAAAACCCCCTTCTCCCCATAGTAATTAAATTTTTTACACACTTAAAAAATCATCATGATGAGAAAGAAAATTTTTGCAGGTATTGTTTTTACTTCTTTGTTCTTTTCTTTAATGGTTTCAGCAGGTGAGGCCAGGTTGCTCAGGTTTCCTACAATTCATGGAAACCAGATCGTATTCAGCTATGCAGGAGATCTCTATTCAGTAAATGCCGATGGTGGCATGGCCCGGAAATTAACCACCAATAATGGATATGAGGTTTTTCCCAGGTTCTCTCCGGATGGAAAATACATTGCTTTTACCGGCCAGTACGATGGGAATACTGAAGTTTTCCTTATCCCTTCCAAAGGAGGAGTTCCTAAACGTCTTACCTTTACCGCCACTTTAGGCAGGGATGATATAGGAGACCGGATGGGCCCTAACAACATTGTAATGACCTGGACTCCGGACAGTAAATACATCATCTACCGCTCGCGGAAGCAATCATTTAATTCATTTCAGGGGCAGCTGTTCAAAGTCCCGGTAGAGGGTGGTTTATCAGAGGAGATTCCTTTATCAAAAGGGGGTTTCTGCTCATATTCGCCTGATGGTAGCCAGCTTGCTTTCAATTGGGTTTTCCGGGAGTTTCGTACCTGGAAATATTATAAGGGGGGTATGGCCGATGATCTGAGAATTTATGATTTTAAAACCGGAAATGTCAAAAAAATCACAGATGAAGTTCATCAGGATATTATACCCATGTGGATTGGTAATGAAATCTATTTTCTTTCGGACAGGGACCGAACCATGAATATGTTTTCATATGACACAAAGACAGGCACCTCGAAAAAAGTCACAAATTTTACTGATTACGATATAAAATTCCCGTCTTTTGACAACAAATTCATTGTTTTTGAAAAAGGTGGGTATATCTTTAAATTTGATGTATCAAACCAAAAGACTGAGAAAATAAATATTGAAATTGCCAATGATGAACCATATAGTAGAACGGTAATAAAGGATGCAAGTAAAAGAATTACAGCTGCGGACCTTTCCCCAAACGGAGAACGTATTCTTTTGAGTGCCCGCGGAGATATTTTTTCAGTTCCGGCAAAACATGGAATTACACTAAACTATACAAAAAGTTCAGGAGTACATGAAAGAAATGCTTCCTGGTCTCCTGATGGAAAAACCGTTGCGTACATTTCTGACCGGACAGGTGAATTTGAAATCTGGATGGAAAATCAGGATGGCAGCGGTGATCCTGTTCAAATTACAAAGGATTCAAGAACCTATATTTTTGGATTTGAATTTTCTCCGGATAGCAAAAAGATTCTTTACAATGACAAGAAACAAAGGCTGATCATGGTGGATATTTCCAGCAAAAAGACCACGATTGTTGATCAGTCAGATGAGGCTCCATGGTTTGCATACAACTGGTCGCCCGACAGCAAATGGATCACTTATACAAAATCGGAAAAGGGAATGACTAAAATCCGGCTTTATGAAGTCGCTACAGGGAACATTACAGAAGTTACTGAAGGCTGGTATGATTCAAATAATCCAGGTTTTAGTTCAGATGGCAAATATCTTATTTTTACTTCCGCAAGGGATTTCCATCCAATATACAGCAATACGGAATGGAACCATGCTTACCAGGATATGAGCCGGATTTACCTTGCAACCCTGGCAAAAGATACCCCTTCTCCATTTGCTCCTGAAAATGATGTTGTCAGGATCAAAAGTGAAGAAACAAAAAAATCTGCGGTAAAAGAAAAAGAAAAGAAAAAGTCAAAAAAAGAAACGCCCCCGGAGAAAAAAGATTCATCCATAAAAGTTGATGTTGAGGGCATCAATGGAAGAATTTTTTCATTACCGGTTAAAGCAGCAAATTATTTTAATGTTACCGGTGTGAACAATACCATATATTATAATGTTTACTCTTCAGGAGGTGGTGGAATGGAAACAAAACTTTATGATCTAAAGAAGAAAAAAGAAACCGATCTGGGAAAAAACATTCGCTTCACATTGTCTCCAAACAAAAAGAAAATGCTGGTTGTAAAACAAAATAAGTATGCCGTTATAGATCTTCCGAAGGGAAAAATAGATTTTAACAAAACAGCAGACCTGTCTAATATGAAAGTCAGTGTAAACCTGAAAGAAGAGTGGCAGCAAATTTTTAATGAAAGCTGGAGGCAGATGCGTGATTTCTTTTATGCTCCCAATATGCACGGTGTTGACTGGAAAGCCATGTACAACAAATACAATGTTCTGGTTCCTTATGTAAATCATCGTTCCGACCTTACTTATTTAATAGGGGAAATGGACGGAGAGCTCAGCATTGGACATGCTTATGTTCAAAATGGTGAACGGCCTATGCCTGAAAGGATTAATACCGGATTATTGGGTGCCAGGCTGAGCATGGATGCCTCAGGATATTACAAAATTGACAAAATCTTGAAAGGAGCCAATTGGAGCCGTTCATTAACATCCCCGCTTACCATGATTGGTGTGGACGTCAAAGAAGGTGATTATATTGTGGCTGTTGACGGTCAATCTGTAAAAGACATGAACGATATTTATGCCAGCCTGGTTGGAAAAGCAAATAAAGAAGTTGAGCTAACAATAAATTCAAAACCCTCTACTGAAGGAAGCCGGAAAGTATTGATTAAACCCATAGCAGATGAATCAAACCTCTACTATTTTAACTGGGTACAAAACAACATTAAGAAAGTTTCCAAGGCTACGAACGGAGAGGTAGGTTACCTTCATGTTCCTGACATGGGAGTGAATGGTCTGAATGAATTTGTGAAGTATTATTACCCGCAATTAACGAAAAAAGCTCTTATCATAGATGTCAGGGGAAACGGTGGAGGGAATGTATCACCCATGTTGATTGAGCGATTGTTGCGTACAGTTACCTATATTACCATGCATACAGGCATGAAAACAGGTGATGTAAATCCGGGTGGTCAGTTGGTGGGACCGAAAGTAACCCTTTTGGACAAGTACTCAGCCTCGGATGGTGATTTATTCCCCTACCGGTTTAAGTATAATAAAATCGGAAAACTTATCGGAACCAGATCATGGGGAGGAGTTGTTGGATACAGCGGATCTATTCCCTGTATTGACGGGGGATCCATTATTACTCCTTCTTATGCCCCGTTTGCCGCCGACGGAAGTGGTTTTATTATTGAAGGCTGGGGTGTAGAACCTGACATTGTTATTGAAAATGACCCGGCAAGGGAATACAAAGGAATAGATGACCAGTTAGATAAAGCCATTGAGGTAATAAAAGAAGAACTTAAGAACTTTCACTATAAGGTTCCTCCGATCCCTCCGTTCCCGGATAAAAGTGGAAAAAAGTAGAATTGTTTCAATATAAAAAAAGCCGGCAAATGCCGGCTTTTTAATTTAACTTCTATTAAAAGTTAGTTCTTTTCTACCTTCAATACATCTTTTATTGCTTTCTCCAAAGTATCTTTTGGTAATGCTCCCAAAGCCATTTGAGGCTGGTCATCTTTTGGCACAAATAAAAGACTTGGAATGCTTCTGATGCCAAACATTCCTGCAAGTTCCTGTTCCTGTTCGGTATTTACCTTATATATATTGATGTCTCCGTTATACTCTTCATTTAATTCTTCAAGTATAGGTGCAACAATCTTACAAGGCTGACACCAGTCAGCATAAAAATCAATCAGACAGGGCTTTTCACCTTCAAATTTCCACTCTTTGTTCTCATCAAAATTAAATACTTTTTCTTTAAAAGTATCTTTTGTTAAATGTTCCAACATTGCTAATAATTATAAATTAATAATACTTAGTTCCTTAAACTTAAAAATCTCAATCTTCAATTACAAAATGCATACCAAATAAATTCAATAACCATTCCACTTATAAAGAATAAAACCTGTTATTTTCAAAAAACTGTGCAAAGTTATAAAAAACAGTGAATAATCAACCATTCGGAGTAAATAAAGACAATAAAACCTTTAAACTATAATCTTTATATTTCCTGTCAGAAAGAAAATTACTTTGCAATTCATCCGGTTAATTGTAATTTTGGCAGTTAATTGGTCAATAATGTCATATTTTGATGAAAAAATCTCTAACAAATCCCATTTTTAAAATAATATCAGCTGTTGCAGAGGAACAAAAAGTAACTGCTTTTGTTGTTGGGGGGTTTGTGCGCGATTTTTTACTGAACAGGGTATCAGATGATCCGGACATTGACATTGTGGTTGTGGGAAACGGAATTGAAATAGCCAGGAAGGTAGTAAAAGCCATAAAGAAAAATATTAAACTTTCTATTTTTAAAAACTTTGGAACAGCAATGTTTCAATATGAAGATTTTGAAATTGAATTTGTTGGAGCCCGTAAGGAATCCTATCGCAGGAATTCCAGAAAACCGATTGTTGAAAACGGCACCATTGAAGATGATCAGAAGCGAAGAGACTTTACCATCAATGCCATGGCAATCAGCCTGAATAAGGACTCATACGGAGAGTTTATTGACCCCTTTAACGGAAAAAAAGACCTTAAAAAAAAGGTAATCCGTACTCCTTTAGAACCCGATAAAACTTTTTCTGACGATCCTTTGAGAATGCTTCGTGCTATCAGGTTTGCCACTCAGCTAAATTTCACCATTGTACCGGAGACACTGGATTCAATCACAAAAAACAGTGAACGAATAAAAATTGTTTCCAAAGAAAGAATACTTACAGAACTAAATAAAATCATCCTTGCCGACAAACCTTCAAAAGGTTTTAAATTACTGGAACAAACGGGATTACTTTCTTATATTTTCCCTGACCTGGAGAAACTAAAAGGAGTGGAAACCATTGATGGGAAACAACATAAAGACAATTTTTATCATACGATAAAGGTTCTGGATAACATCAGTAAGAAAACAGAAAATCTTTGGTTAAGATGGGCAGCTATTTTACATGATATTGCCAAACCTCAAACTAAAAAATTCATTCCCGGACAGGGCTGGACGTTTCATGCCCATGACTTTATCGGATCAAGAATGGTACCCCGTATATTCAGGGAACTGAAGCTTCCATTAAACGATAAGATGAAATATGTTCAAAAGCTGGTGTTATTGCATTTAAGGCCCATCTCGGTAGCTCAGGAGGGAGTAACTGACTCTGCAATAAGAAGATTACTTTTTGATGCAGGAGACGATATTGAAGACCTGATGACTTTAAGTGAGGCAGATATAACATCAAAAAACGAACAAAAGATCCGGTCATATCTTGAAAATTTCCAAAAAGTACGGCAAAAACTAAAAGAAATTGAAGAAAAGGATGCGGTAAAAAATTTCCAACCACCCGTAAGCGGGGAAGAGATCATGAAGGCCTTTAATATCATGCCATCCAAAGAAATCGGAATTATAAAGAATGCCATTAAGGAAGCCATTCTTGAGGGGATTATTGGAAACTCCTTTGAAGAAGCCTACGAATTTATGTTAATAAAAGGCAGGGAAATCGGGTTGAAAACCAGCGAGAAACCTAAAATAGTAAGGCAGAAATCAGAAATTCAAAACCGAAAGGCAAAAGGGAAAAAGGAATAAAAACAATCTATCCTCGGGAAAATAACCGGATGCTTATTTCTTTCTAAGTATCAGACTAACTTTTACAGGTAAATGATCGCTGAATCCTCCTTCATATTTAAATCCCGAATAAGTGCGGTAAGGCATTTCCCCCAGGTTCTTATCATCATTTCTAAGTAAAAACTCCGGTTGAACAATGGTGAAAGAATTCCGGTCAACATATAGGCTGTTATTTTCCATTAATAATACTCCCGAAACCATGATTTGATCAAGCTGCTGCCATACCCCCTGATACTTATAAGATCCCATTCCCACTTCAGAACTCTCAGCAAGGTTGGTTATTGTTTGAGGAGTAATTCTATCCTTCAGACTTTTTGCATTCAATCCTGCTTTTATACTTGTATTTTCAGGCGTATCGTTGAAATCACCCATAATTAATATAGCAGGGTGTTCAGAGATTAAAAAAAGACTGTCCAGGTTTTTTCTTAATATTCTCGCTGCATTTATACGCTTATGTTCCGATTCCAGCATACCGCCCCTCCTTGAAGGCCAGTGATTTACAAAAACATGCAAGGTATCCCCGTTAAAGGGGAAAATACCTTTTACATAAAGAATATCCCGTGTCCTGAAACCCGGATTGTCCTTCATTGAAACATGGATGGCCTTTGAATAAAGAGGAAGAAAGATTTCTTTCCTGTATAATAAAGCTACATCTATCCCTCTTCTATCCGGTGATTCGTAATGAACAAATCCGAATTCCATTTTTGAAAGAGGAGTTCCATAAACCAGGTGCTTCAGAACCTTTTCATTTTCCACTTCACATAATCCAATCAAAGCAGGCGGATCCCACTCTCCGGAGGCGATCAGTGTTTTGTAAATATGATTAATCTTTTCGTTGTACTTGCTTTTCGACCAGTGTCTGCTCCCTTCGGGAAGAAATTCTTCATCGAGTTTTAAGGTATCATCCCTTGTATCAAATAAATTCTCAACATTATAAAAAAGAACATCTAACCCGGTTGAAGAAGTAAATGTTTGAGAAATGCAATTCTCTCCGGGAACCAGGGAAATAAAAAGACTTATTAGAAGCCATGGTTGAAACGAAAAAAAACTATATCCCATCATTAACGTAAAGGTTCTTCCTCATTTTCAACTCGTTCGTAAACTCCCAGATCAGGCCCTGCATCCTGAAATCGGCTCTCACCCAGAATATCCAGCGGAAAAGCCGTGGCAATATCCGGTGATGCAATGTCCTTTGCAAAGGCCAGTGTATCCAGTTCATAATTATGCTCATATGCAGAAATAAAACCCGGATCTTCATTTTTCCAGATTTTATTAAAAAATACCGGATCGGAGGTATGTATTGAGGTATCAACCTTCATCAGAACATGATCAAAATAAAATACAAATTCACCTGCTCCATCCATTTCATCCAGGACAATCTCATTCTCCAGATTCCCGTAAACAATGCAGTTTTTAAAATCTGCCTGCTCCAGATCTCCTACGAAAAGTGCAGTATCGTTAAAATTGTAATAATTTGAGAGGACCAGAGAAGGAGTAGTCCGGGTTGACCAACCCCAGTAGTTTGCAAAAGTACACTGCGTAAACTGATAACTGCCTCCGGTGGTAAGAACTGTTGTAAAATAGGCACAATCAGTTATCAAACAATTAAAAGCGCTAATGGTTGCACCTACCGTTGACAATCCCGCATAAGTCATATGTTGTATTATAGTATTGGAAAGCTGCAGGTTGGGAGCAGGATCATTCGAATAAAAATTACCCAGATGAATTCCGGTAACACCATTCATGATCACAGCATAATTGATGATATTTCCGGAACTTCCATTTATAAAATATATTCCTCCCCACTGTCCGGGAATGTCTTTATACATTTCATCCAGACGGTCACCCAGAAAAGAAACAGGTTCCTCCAGCGTTCCATTTACCACCAGAGTACCACTTATATAAACTGATGAGCCTTTGTGCAGATACACTCTTACACCCGGGTCAATCGTAAGGGTTTCAAGCGTATCAACGAGCATGGAATTATAGATCAGATACGGTTTATCATTTATCCAGGTTCGGGAATCAATGATTTCTCCGTTAATAATATGCACATCCTGTCCCCATGCAACAAGGTCCACATCCTGGATATTGCCATTGGTCACAAAAACCAAAGAATCCTGCACTACCATCGGATTGTTCATATTTAAGGGATCAATGGTGGCTTCAACAAAAATATACATACTATCACCCGCCCGTAAAGGAACATCTTCAAATCTGCTACCGGAACTTCCATCCACATTCACCCTGAAATATGAATCAGGCCCTTTTGCCACAATAATTGAAGAAATCATTACATCCTTTTTAGCCGGATTGTAAACCATGAGCTCATAGGTAATTGTCCCGATTGAGGTGAAAACCGTATCAAACATTACCGTATCTACGGAAAATGCCAACTTCACAGAAGGATCATTTGTAAAATTCTCTTTTTGACATCCGGCTGCAAAAACAAGGACAATCACAAATAAAACCACAACCTGAACACTGCCCGGGAGTGATTTATTCAAATTATGTGATTTCCGGTTTTTCATCGGTTTGTAAAAATAAGTCTTCTGAATTAATATTTAACGGAATAAATGTATATACAGTATGTATTCGGTTAAAATTGTATCTTTGAAAATTACTGTTCTTTAAATTTCAGCAAAATGAAACTATTCTATTTTACCTCATTCCTGTTTATTTTACTATCCGGATGCAAAAACAAGCCGGAAGTAGCAGACCTGATCATTTCGAATGCAAGGGTATATACTGTTGATAACCAATTCGATGTTGTTGAAAGCTTTGCCGTAAAAGACGGAAAAATAATCGCCACCGGCAGTAATGAAGATATCCGGAAAAAATACAAGGCCAAAAAAATGCTGGACCTGAAGCAGAAATATGTTTATCCGGGATTCATGGATGCTCATTGCCATTTTTATGGTTATGGGATGAATCTCCATCTCGTTGATTTAACAGGAACCCGTTCTTTTGAAGAAATTATTGAAAGAGTAAAGGCACATTATACAAAATCTCCAACTGCCTGGATCCTGGGCCGGGGATGGGACCAGAACGACTGGGAAGTTAAAGAATTTCCTGTTAATGACGCGTTAAATACGGCTTTCCCTGACACACCTGTTTTTTTAAGAAGAATTGACGGACATGGGGCCATTGCCAATGATGAGGCCCTACGAAGAGCCGGAATTACTGTAAATACAAATGTTTCCGGCGGAGATATTCTTAAGAAAGACCGAAAACTTACAGGGGTACTTATTGACAATGCCATGGGACTGGTTCAACGGGTTATCCCGAAAAACAACAAACAGGAAATAATTAACGGTCTGCTGGAAGCCCAGAAAAACTGCTTTGCTGTTGGATTAACATCGATTTCTGATGCAGGTTTAAGTAAAACTGTAATTGAAATAATGGACAGCCTCCAAAAAAGCAAACAGTTAAAGATGAGAATTGATGCATGGATATCACCGTCCAAAGCAAACTTTGATCAATTTCTTTATAATGGTGTTTACCAAACGGACCGGCTAAGGGTCGGAGCTATTAAGCTTTACGCAGATGGAGCTCTGGGGTCCAGGGGTGCAAAACTTTTAAAACCTTATTCCGATGATCCCGGAAACAGTGGATTACTTGTGTCTGACCCACAAGAACTAAGGGATATTTGTAATGAGGCCTATAAATATGGCTACCAGGTAAATACTCATTGTATCGGAGATTCAGCCAACCGGTTGATTCTAAAAATATACAGTGAAGTATTAAAAGGAAAGATCGACCGAAGATGGAGAATTGAACATGCCCAGGTAATCGACCCTTCTGATTTTCATTATTTTAAAGATTACAATATTGTTCCATCAGTGCAACCAACACATGCAACCTCAGACATGTATTGGGCCGAGGACCGGTTGGGTCCTAAAAGGATTCAAACTGCTTATGCATATCAGGAACTTCTTGATCAGAACGGTTGGTTACCAAATGGAAGTGATTTCCCGGTGGAAGGGATCAACCCTCTGAACGGATTTTTTGCAGCGGTTGCCAGAAAGGATGTGTCCGGATATCCTGAAAACGGATTTCAGCCTGAAAATGCACTGACCAGGGAAGAAGCATTGAAAGCCATGACAATATGGGCAGCAAAATCAAGCTTTGAAGAAGATCGTAAAGGAAGTATAGAACCGGGGAAATTTGCAGATTTTGTTATCCTTAATGTTGACCTGATGTCTGTTGATTTGATGAAGATACCTGAAGTCAGGATTGAAAAAACGTTTCTACAGGGGGAAGAAGTTTTTTCAGCAAAAAACTGACATTATTGCGAGAACAGTTTTTATTTACTGGTCGATTCTTTTCCGGTACAAAACCTGAATATACTTTGCATCATCAAGGGGGTTGAAAATTTGAATGAGTTCCCAATCCTTGTCATACTCTTTAATGGATCTTTTTAAGCGTGCGATTCTGGCCAATGATTTCGAAATATCATCTTCGTCATTTGAAAATACATCATCAGCTTCCCATTTGAAGGAAACAACCCTAAAATCATATTGGAGCCTTTTATCACCAAGTTTTACATTAACCTCGGCGTTATCGTTTTCCTCAAAACCAAATAGGGGAATACATATTTCTCTCATAGGTAATACCTCCTTTCTTGTCTGTCTTTAACCATATTTATCCACTGTAATTATACGGAAACATGGAATAATAGCTCTGTTAACCCTCAACAAAAGCCTACCTACTCAAAACAAGATTAAAAATCACATCCGGATTTTAAAATGTTTGCCGGATATTTTCAGTAACTATATGACCATCAAATAATTGTATAATACGGTGGGCATATTCTGCATCCGTTGGAGAGTGGGTTACCATTACAATAGTTGTTCCGTCTTTATTTAATTCGGTAAGTAAATTCATAACTTCTTCTCCGTTTGCCGAATCCAGGTTTCCCGTTGGTTCGTCAGCAAGAATCAATACCGGATTCGGGACAACAGCTCTTGCTATGGCAACCCGTTGTTGCTGACCTCCGGACAGCTGTTGCGGAAAATGTTTTTTCCGGTGAATGATCTTCATCCGCTCCAGTACTTCATCCACCTTCCTTTTACGTTCAGAAGCAGAAACTTTCATATATAAAAGCGGTAATTCCACATTTTCAAAAACAGTCAACTCATCAATCAGGTTAAAACTCTGAAACACAAAACCGATGTTTCCTTTTCTTAAATTCGTCCGGTTTCTTTCAGAAAGACGGGATACTTCATTCCCGTTAAAAAAGAACTCTCCACTTGTAGGATTATCCAGCAAGCCTAAAATATTTAGCAACGTTGATTTTCCACAACCTGAAGGGCCCATCACTGCAACCATTTCTCCTTTGGCAACATTTAAATCCACTTTGTTTAATGCAGTTGTTTCAATTTCCTCAGTCCTGAAAATTTTTGTCAATTCTTTTGTCCGGATCATAATATTTATTTTTTCAATTAGTATTCTTTTTATTTCAATATTAATTTCTCAGCATCCCCGAAATTATCATAGCTGGAGATAATCACTTTCTCTCCGGGTTCAAGGCCACTCAGAACCTCATAAAAACGAGGATTTTGTGCACCCAGGTTAATGCTGCGTTTAATCGCAAATTTTCCTGAAGGATCTACCACATACACCCATTGCCCACCAGTGCTTTGGTAAAAACCTCCCCGGGGAATAAGAACGGCTGTTTTAGGTGCACCCAGCTCCAGTTTAATTCTGGAGGTTTGTCCAATTTTAATACTTTTAGGAACAGAATCAACAAAAACCATATCCGCATAGAAATTCCCCCCACTTACCTCCGGATAAATCTTTATAATTCTTCCCTTGTACAAACTTCCTGAAAAATCACATTCTCCAGTCAGTTCCCTTGAAACTTTTGATATATAATACTCATCTATTTCAACTCTCAACTTATATGAATCCAAGATATTTATCTGTCCGATTCTCTGCCCCCTGCTAAGTACCTGACCAATTTCCAGATCCAGAGAAGCCAGTTCTCCTGATACCGGTGCACGGAAGTTAAGACCTTCAAGACGATCATTCACCAACACCAGGTTATGTTGCATTCGTTCCACTGACTTTTCGAGAGCATTCACCTGTACACTCCTGAAGATCGAATCTTTTTTTAAGTTTTCCTTAAGTAAATCAAGTTTCTTTTCTGCAAGCTCCAGTCGTTCCTTCGATATTTCATATTCTTCCCTGGAAATATGATTCCCATCCAGCAATATTTGGTTATTTTTAAAATCTCTTTTTCTTTTAACAATTTCATATTCTACATCCAGAATCTGACTTCGCGAATTCAGGGTTTGCTGATCCATCAACAATCTGGCCTGCCTCAGCTCATTTGTAGTTCTGGATACCAAGGCCTCATAATTGGATATTTCGAGAATGAGACTTGTATTACTGAGTTTCACAAGTAAATCACCTTTTTTTACCATCGTACCCTCTTCAGCAACAATTTCATCCACTCTTCCGCCCTCCATAGCATCAAGAAACACAGTAGTTATCGGCTCTACTGTTCCATTAACCGAAATATAATTCTTAAAAAAACTTTCTTGCACAGTGGTGATGGAGATTTTATCTTTCTCAACATTCAGTTTTGAGCTCTTATCACCAAATAAAAGATTCCATGCAAAAAACACAACAACGATCACTAAAATTGCTATCCAAATATGTTTTTTCGTGATCTTGTTTTTCTTTTCGATCGGTCTATCCATATTATTCTCTCAATTATAAGGCAATAAGCATGAATCATGCCAAAACAAATAAATATCTGTGTTCTTGCATATTGTATCAGATAAGCCTGAACATAAATTAATTAATGTGTCCGATTCTGAAACAGGAAGAGTCCGAATCCGAACAGTAAATAAATACTAATTTTCACAAAGTAAGAAAATTTTTACTGATATCAAGGACATTAATACAAATCAATAAAGCAGATTAAAATAAAAAAGATAACTGACATCTTAATTAATAATTCTTAAATTAAAACAGCCCGTTTTTAACCGGAAAATGCCTTCCCAACCCGAAAGATTTAGATCTGTAAAATGATCCGTCGTCTTAAATTAACAAAAAAATTATATCTTAGTAAACTGAAATCTGGCAGGTGAATGCATTTCACCTCATAAACAAAAAATCTACAAACTTTTAACAAAATAATACACAAATGAAAGAGCCCGCTGGAAAAATTCTGGTAATTGATGATAATGAAGATATTTTATTTGCTCTTAAATTGCTCTTAAAATCTCATGTAGAAACAATTGACACCATAAATACGCCGGATAAGATCATGGAATTTATGGCCCGGAAAGATTATGACGTATTACTTCTGGACATGAACTTTACAAAAGATGCCATTAGCGGAAAAGAAGGATTTGACTGGCTTGAAAAGATCCATGCACAATATCCGGCAGCAGTTGTTGTTTTTATCACAGCTTATGGAGATGCTGAAAAGGCTGTAAAAGCTATAAAATCGGGAGCATCTGACTTCATATTAAAACCCTGGCAGAATGAAAAGTTACTGGCAACCATTTCTTCTTCCGTACAACTTGCCCGTTCTAAAAAAGAAAACAAAGAGTTGAAAAAGAAGCAGATTGAGCTAAATGCTGTAATGAATCAACCTTTTCAGGACTTTATCGGAACTTCACCCTCGATGGTGGAAGTATTCCAAACCATAAAAAAAGTGGCCAGAACAGATGCAAATGTACTGATTCTGGGTGAAAACGGTACTGGCAAGGAACTAGTTGCCAGGGCTCTGCACAAAAACTCTATGCGAAATGATGAGATCTTTATTAGTGTTGACCTTGGTTCAATCAGTGAAACTTTATTCGAGAGCGAACTTTTCGGGCATGAAAAAGGAGCTTTTACAGATGCTATAAAAGAGAAAACCGGAAGATTTGAAGTTGCTAATAAAGGCACATTGTTTCTTGATGAAATTGGCAATCTCTCCATGCCTCTGCAAACAAAGTTGTTGACAGTTATAGAAAGAAGAGAAGTAACCAAGGTAGGATCAAACAAGTCCGCACCCGTTGATGTAAGATTGATTTGTGCAACGAATAATAATCCTTTAAAAATGGTTTCGGAAGGCAGGTTCAGGCAGGATCTTCTTTACCGGATAAACACTGTTGAGATTCACCTGCCTCCTTTGCGAGAAAGAATTTCCGATATCCCACTGCTTGCAGATCACTACCTCCGTATATATTCAAAGAAATACCGTAAAACAATCAGAAAACTTAGTTCCGATGCTTTAAAAACCATGAAAGAATACCAGTGGCCGGGAAATGTAAGGGAACTACAACATTCCATCGAAAGAGCTGTAATTCTGACAGACTCAGATATACTTGATAAAGAAGACTTTATGTTTTCTGCCCACTCCGGGAGTGCGGGTGAAATTGATTTAACAACTTTCAATCTTGAGGATATTGAAAAACAGATTATTCAGAAAGTACTTAAAAAACACGCCGGTAATGTTACGCAGGCTGCAGGTGACCTTGGACTGACCCGTACTTCATTATACAGGAGAATGGAAAAACATGGTTTATAAAAAGTACAGATTCAACATAGTTTTCAGACTTCTGCTTATTACGGCTACCATCTATTTGTTTGTCTATATGCTGGAGTCGAGATTTTTCCTGACACCCGTATTAATTGCGGCTCTGGTATTAATTCAGGTTATTTATTTATTCCGTTACATTGATAAAACCAACCGCGATCTTGCCAGTTTTCTTGAGTCTATTAGATTTTCGGAATTCACAAGAAGTTTCAAGATTGAAGGTATGGGTTCTTCATTTGACGAGTTAAGTAAAGCATTTAATGATGTAATTAATGACTTTCAGGTCATTCGAGGAGAGAAAGAAGAGCATTATCAATATCTTCACAGTATTGTGGAAAATACCGATGTTAGCATCATTGGCTTTCAAAAAGACGGGACAGTTGAACTGATCAATAAAGCAGCGAAGAAACTTTTGCAGATTACTTCACTTAAAAATATCCAGGCCCTGCAACATCTGAGTAAAGAACTTGTTGATACTTTGCTAAATCTGAAACCAGGAGTAATAGGACTGGTGAAAGTCCAGGATGAAGATGATATCCTGCAACTGGCTATATCCTCATCCGAGGTTAAGGTTAAAAATAAACTTATTATCCTTGCAACTATTAAAAATATTCAGACCGTACTTGAGGAACAGGAAACTCAAGCCTGGCAAAAGCTCATCAGGGTATTAACTCATGAAATAATGAACTCTATTACTCCGATAGCATCCATTACTTCTACTCTTGAAATGATGCTGAATTCAATTGCTAAAGATGACCAGCATGCAACTTATCATATTGATCCTGAGGATATACAGGAATTTAAACAGGCCTTAAAAACCATTGGAAAAAGGAGTAACGGCTTAATGCATTTTGTGAATACATACAGAAATCTGACGCGAATCCCAAAGCCTAATTTCAGGATTATTAAAATCATTGATATTTTTAAAGAAATTAAATCATTGATGCTGGAAGAAATAAAAGTCAAAAATATTGAGTTCAGCTGTCCGGTTTACCCGGCAAATCTGGAATTATTTGCCGATGAAAAATTAATAGAACAGGTTTTAATCAATCTTGTAAAAAACTCCATACATGCGGTTGAAAATAAAGAGAATCCTAAAATAACAATGAAGGCTTATAAAAATAAAAGAGGCCGCGTCACCATTCATGTCATTGATAACGGACAAGGAATTTTACCGGATGTACTGGATAAAATATTTATTCCGTTTTTCACAACAAAACCAAAAGGTTCGGGAATCGGACTCAGCCTTTCAAGAGAAATACTGCGGTTGCACGGTGGAAGCATCTATGCACACTCCTCACCTGAAAAAGAAACAACATTTACTTTAAGCTTTTAAACTCCGGTTTTGTATTAATACCTGCTAAGCCAGCGATAACGCCTTGCACTTTCACCAAACTTAACAGCAAACATAAACTCGTGGGAACCAAAGGTATGAGACTGGATGCTATTGAAGGCATAATCAAATGCATAACCAAAATAGAAGTTTTCAACTTTAATTCCAGCGAATATTATCATTACATCAGCAGTACGGTAGGATAAGCCTCCCCAATAAGATTCTTTGTAAATCAATTTGCTACTTAAGTCCATTTGAAAAGTTCTGAAATTGTCCGGAGATTTCATCAGGACTGAAGGGATCAATGAAAGATCTTTTGAAAACTTAAACTCATAACCACCTGTAAGATAGTAATAACGGAGCATTTTAAAATTGTTTTCCCCATTCTTTCCAATCTTAAAAACAGATTCAAAAAGATTCACAGCTGAAAATCCTGCGTAATAATCTTTTGTCTTATAAAAAACACCGAAATTCATATCAGGAATAATAACAGACCGGTCATAATTTAACAACAACTGGTCATCCGGATCTGTGGCATCAAAAAAACCATTTTCACTTACATTCATCTGATATCCCACTGCCGAAAGGCCAAAGGATAATTGTGATTTTCTAAATCTGATATGATAGGCATAAGTAAACTGAACACCTGTCCGACGTATCATTCCGTTTTTATCAGTAAACAGATGAGCTCCAAGCCCAACTTTCCCCATTCTGGAAGGCTTAATATTTTTCTTCTTTATAGACCTTGACCTGGAGATATAGCTTCTTTTTAACAACCGGGTCTGAAAACTCAAGGCCTGAGTACTCGGAGAATCAGGCAATCCCAGCCATTGCTCCCTTGCTGTAAGGTTAACGGAAGTATATCCGTCAGCACCTGCAATGGCCGGATTAATTAAGAACATATTCATCATGTACTGGCTGTAAACCGGTAACTGCTGACCAAATGCAGTTGTAAATAACAAACTGCCCAGCAATAGTAAATACCCTTTGATTATTAAATAGCGCATGCAATTAATCTCCTATATTGTTTATCTAATAATTGTTACATTTCCCATAATCGGATCACTACCGTCACCCAAATTTATAATGTAATGATAAGAATCCATTGGTAAATCTTTACCATGATCTTTTCCATCCCATGGAATATCATTACCTGTTTCAGAACGATAGACGAGTTTTCCCCATCGGGTATATACTTCAATGGTAGCATCCTGATACAATTCAATACCTTTTATTATCCAGGTATCATTTGCACCATCACCATTTGGAGTAAATACCTTTGGTATTTTTAAACAATCCCCATGATATTCAACTTCAATATCATCCTCTAATGAGCATTGATTCATATCAATAACCTCAACGTGATAGATACCGGCTTCAAGATTTGTTCTGTCAGGTGTTGAAACCAAATCCGACCAGTTAACACTGTACGGAGCAGTTCCACCTGAAATATTCAATGAAATGGCTCCATCTGATTCTCCGGGACAACTTGCATGAGTCACCTGCGGGAATATTGAAAGGACTTCCGGCTGTATTATTTCAAATGTTTTAATCTGATTACAACCTTTACTATCAGTAGCAGTTACATTATAGTTTCCAGCAGAAAGATTGCCAATGAAATTTCCTGTCTGACCATTAGACCAATCAAAATTAATGGTTCCTGTTCCACCGGTTGCAACAGCTGAGGCTTCTCCATCTGAATCACCATTACAACTCACATCTTTTACTGTTATTGTGAGATCAATTTCAGTTGGTTCGTTCAAAGTAAAGCTTGCAGTACCTGTTACCGAGTTAGCATCAGTAACAGTAACGGTATATGTTCCTGCTGCCAAAACAGTCTGATCTTTTTGACCCTGGACAATACCACTACCATCTGAGGTACTCCAATTATATGTATAAGGACTTGTTCCTCCAACTACCGTTAAAATAACTGAACCATCACCAGAATTAAAACATGTCAGATCAGTTGCAATTCCGGTCACATTAATTCCAAGTGGCTGATTCACTGTATAAGATGCATTTGAATTACATCCGTTTGCATCTGTAACTGTAACATTATAGGTACCTGCAGTTAATCCGGACTGATCTTCATCATCAACTACCAGTCCGCTTCCATCAGCAGTACTCCATACAAAAGAATACGGGCCAATACCACCAGTTACAGTCAGATCAATTGCCCCATCAGAGGCCCCGTTAAAGCTTGCATCAGTAACAACAGCACTAAGCGAAATCTGTGAAGGTTCTATAATGGTCAACGTGGAACCATTCACAGAACATCCATTCGCATCTCTTACTGCTACATCATAGTTGCCTGCTGACAGTCCGGTATAGCTGCCGCCATTGGACTGATAGCTGGTACCACCGTCAACTGAATATTCATACGGAGCTGTTCCGCCAGAGACTACTA
>JANTGF010000086.1 GCA_024763075.1 Bacteroidales bacterium
TGAATGAAGCGTTAAGAAAGAAAATCTGTTTGAATCCGCTACTGTGGATGAGTTATTTTCTTTTAGTGAAATGAATTTATTTTTAGCAATTTTTCCCCCCAGCGGCGGCTTTTTTTGCTTACTTTTTTTAGCTGTAGCAAAAAAGTAAGTGCCCGTCCGGCATAAGGACAAATCATTAATAAGAGAATAATGCAATTATTTATAACCCATATTAAATCAACATGGGAAAGATCAGTTAGATTAATGTCCTGCCAGCTTATCCGGCTTCTTCCTTTTCCAGATCATCCAGTAGATATGTCAGTTTATTGTCATAAAGAGCCATGAGGGTTTCTTTATCCTCGTGGCTGAATTTGATAATGCTTTCTGCATTTTCAATGGCTTGCAATGGATTTTTAATTCCCGGGATAACCGTGGATATTTCAGAAAAACTCAGGACAAAACTCAGACTGAGAGCCGCAGGAGTTACATTATATTTAGCCGCAAGATCCCATGCTGGTTCCAGTTCGGGAATTATTCTTTCGAGAAAACTTCCTTTTAAACGGAACTTCCGATGATCGTTTTTTTCAAATTTTGCATCAGGCTTGAATTTATTGGCCAGTAGCCCGAATTGTAAAGGCATGCGGGCAATGACTCCCTGGTTTGCCCCGGATGCTGCTGTTAATAGGTCTCTTGCCCGTTGATTCAGAATATTAAATACAAGCTGTAAGCCTGAGCCAAATTTGTTTTTGATCAGGAATTCTGCTTCAGGGAAAGGATTGTAAGTATTGAGAGAAACGCCCCAGTATCTGATCTTGCCCTGCTGTTTGAGCTTTTCCAAAGCTTCAAGCCAGTCTCCGCTTTTTAAATCAGCAACTTTCGCTGTATGTAGCTGGTAGTAATCAATCTGTTCTCTTTTCAGTCTTTTCAAACTGTTTTCACATGCTTTTATAATATATTCACCGGAATAATCTGTATAAATTTGTTGCTTTTCTGATAAACGGTGGCCCACCTTAGTGGCTATAATAACCGAGGGGTCATTCCCAAAAGTATTTCCAATTAACTCTTCAGAATGTCCTAAACCATAGAAGTCTGCCGTATCAAAAAAATTGATTCCGAGGTCAGCGGCTTTTTTCAGCGCAGAAACAGAAACCTTGTCATCTGTTTTCCCCCATCCGATGGGTATGTCTCCTGCCATAGCAGGCCCGCCGATGGCCCAGGCTCCAAACCCTACTTCACTGACCATCAGGCTGGTATTCCCAAATTTTCTTTTCTTCATGAATATTATTCTTATTTGTTTATTTCGTACCTACGGCACAATTTCAACAATTAGCAGTAAGCAATTTGACTCGTCCTGTTCATCGCTCATCGTTCATCGTTCAACCTTCATTCAAGGTTCATCAATCATCGCTCAAACTTTCTTTCATCTCGTAAATACCCATTCCGTTTCAGTGGACAGGTTGGAATCAAAAGCATAACCTTCGCTATCAAATAATTTCAGGTTTTCCGGTTTGTCAATTTTATTTCTGATAATAAAACGGGTCATCAGGCCCCTGGCATATTTGGCATATAAAAATAAAACTTTATATTTCCCGTTTTTGAAATCCTTAAAAACCGGTGTAATAACCGGGAAGTTTGTATTTATTGTCTTTACCGCTTTATAATATTCATTGGATGCCAGATTGACAAATACTTTTGATTTCTGTTTTTCCATTTCTTCAGACAGGTTTTGAGCCAGTTTGTTCCCCCAGAATTCATACAGGTTTTTCTTTCCGGAAACAGAAAGTTTTGTTCCCATCTCTAAACGATAAGGCTGGATCAGGTCCAAAGGACGAAGTACACCGTACAATCCGGATAAAACCCTCACATGTTCCTGTGCAAAATCCAGATCCTTTTCACTCAGGCTTTGGGCATCCAGTTTTCTGTAAACATCTCCCTGAAATGCAAGAATGGTTTGTTTTGCATTTTCCGGTGTAAGCGGCAGATGCCATTTTTGATATCTTTCAAAATTCAGGTTTGCCAGTTCCGGGCTCAGATCCATAAGTTCAGAAATTTTTTTTCTGCTGAGCGACCGTAGCTTTTTTATCAGCAATTCACTTTGGTCGGTCATCCTGGCCAGAGTATATTTATTAGTGGATGAAACCGATTCAAAATCAAGCCTTTTGGCCGGGGAAAGAAGAATGATCATTTTAGCCCATTTAAATGATTGAAAATGTAAATATAGGAATTTTGTGAATTTTGGTAATAAAGATTTGTAATTTAGTAACCGGATTTAAATAAATCAAGATAGAATGTCAGTCCCTATCACTAAAGATCTGCAATATTACAAATTCGGACTTTATGGTTTTTTGAAAAACCTCAGATTCTTTGAGCCTTTTTTGTATTTGTTTTTTCTGGAGAAGGGGTTAAGCTATTTTCAAATCGGTACACTCATTACTGTACGGGAATTGATGCGTAATCTGATGGAAATCCCTTCCGGAGTACTGGCAGATGCTTTTGGACGAAGACGGACATTGGTTTTTTCTTTTATTGCATACATCATCTCATTTTCCATCTTTTATTTTCTTTCTTCCTGGGGGGAATTTGTAGTAGCAATGGTGTTTTATTCTTTTGGTGATTCATTCCGGACCGGCACGCATAAAGCGATGATCTTTGAATATCTGAATATAAAAGGCTGGGCCGACCAGAAAGTGTATTATTACGGGCATACCCGTTCCTGGTCTCAGTTCGGATCGGCCCTGTCATCCCTGGCTGCAGCCCTCCTGGTTTTTTATTCCGGGAATTATCAGACCATTTTTCTTTATTCGATTGTTCCTTATTTGCTGGATATGGTATTGATCCTGTCTTATCCAAAAGAACTGGAAGGAAGTGGGATTACCATGGGTAAAGTGGGTATTGGAGATACATTCAGGAACCTTTACAAGGAGTTTAAACGAGCATTTCTGAACCTGAAGTTTGCTAAAACCATCTCCAATATTGCTTTGTTCAGCGGATACCTGAAAGCTGTGAAGGATTATTTACAGCCCCTGTTATTAATGCTTGTGCTGATGTTGCCGGTTGCTTTTTCCGTTTCAAAAGAAAAACTATCATCCTTGGTAATTGGAGGGACCTATTTTATTATTTACCTGCTTACTTCCGTTGCTTCCCGGAAATCAGGTGAGATCTCAGAAAAGTTTAAAAACCAGGCCGCTGTTTTAAACAAAACCTTATTTTTGGGCTTGCTGGCCGGGGGCATCAGTGGGCTTTTTTATGCTACTGGTGCCATTCTTTGGTCGGTCTTCTCATTATTGTTATTTGTTTTGCTATTTATCATTGATAATATTCGCCGGCCTGTTGGTGTATCTTACATGGCAGGTTTGCCTGATAGAAAAATTCTGGCTACGACATTATCTGTGGAAAGTCAGGTGAAAGGTCTGTTTGCCGCTGCTATTGCACCACTCATGGGTTTTCTGGCTGACAAACTGGGGATTGGTCTGGCTTTGTTGATTGTTTCGTTTTCGTTGATTATCCTTATCCCATTATTTTGGCTGAAAAGCAGTTATTTCCAAAAGGATAAGCATATTATGAAAAATTTAAGTTAATGCTGGTTTTTGAAGAGCTAAAATTTATATCTTTAACCTTTTAAATTTCCGGGATGCGGTACCTGATAAGTATAATTCTGCTTTTTTTTGTTATTTTTCCAACAACAGCGCAAAATGACAAACTGATCTATCCTCTGAATGCAATGTCATTAAATTTATTCAGTGTGAAACAACGACAAATCATTGGAGAAGGAAATATTTATTACTCTGATGTATTTCAGGCGGATAAGTATTATCCCCATTATTTTAGCGGAGTAGGCTATACCAGGCGTTTTGGAAAGATGAACTTTGCGAGGATAAATTTTAATTATTTCCAGAAACAGGATGAGGAAAGTAAGGAACTCCAAAGCACTGACGGCAGTATTTCAGATATTGAATTTTCCCTGGGTTATCACCGGTATTTTTTTGATTTCTGGGTGACTCCTTATCTGGGACTTGACCTTAAAGTTACCTGGGGACATCAAGTAAAAAGATTTGAGGATTTTGCTGAACCCTCTTTTACAAAGTTGGATACGGATACTTTCGGATTTGGTTTTTCCCCCTTGTTTGGCTTGAAATTTTATACACCCAGCCCAGTATCTTTTGCTGTGGAGACGAGTATGGATTTTCTGAAAGTACGTGAAAAAGGCAACTATTATTACTGGGAACCCGATATCATACCTGTAAATAATGAAATGGATAATACAAGTAATATATCCCGGTTTAATCCTGTGGCTGCAATTTATATTACCCTTGAGTTTTAATAAAAATGTTAATAATTACCATAATTAATCAAAGCTATGAAGACAATTCAAATTTCATTAAAATTCCTGAAAGGAGCCGGAGCTCTGTTTTTTATTTTTCTGGGGTCCTGTAACCCAAATTCCAAAACAATGGATGTAAAGCCACCTGTTGCTGAAAAAATACCCCATAAACTGGAAGCACACGGGGATATGCGTATCGACAATTATTACTGGATGCGTTTATCGGATGAGCAAAAGAATGCAGAAGAACCGGATGAGCAAACCCAAAAAGTGCTGGATTATCTGAATGCAGAAAATGCATATACAGATGAAGTGATGAAGCATACCGAAAAACTCCAGAAAGAATTGTATGATGAAATTATTGGAAGGATCAAGCAGGATGATGAATCAGTTCCTTACAAAGAAAACGGCTATTATTATTATACACGTTATGAAAAAGGGAAAGAATATCCGGTTTATTGTAGAAAAATGGGTAGCCTGGATGCAAAAGAGGAAGTGATGCTGAATGTAAATGATCTGGCCCGGGGGTATGATTATTTCCAGGTAGGGGATTGGAGTGTGAGTGAAGATAATAAATTACTGGCATATTCTGTAGATACGGTAAGTCGCCGGCGTTATACAATTTATTTTAAGGTTTTGGAAACCGGAGAGTTACTGACTGACCAGATTCCCAATACCAACGGTGGTATTACCTGGGCAAATGACAATAAAACTGTATTTTTCTCAACTAAAGATCAGGAAACCCTTCGTGCCGACAGAATCAACCGTTTTAAGCTGGGTGCGGAAAAGCCGGAGGAGGTATTTTTTGAAAGTGATGAAACCTTTAGCACTTATGTTTACAAAACAAAATCTAAAAAGTATCTTATCATTGGTTCATCTCAGACGCTTTCAACTGAATACAGAATACTTGAAGCAAATAATCCTGCCGGGAAATTTCGTATTTTTCAACCAAGAATGAAAGATGTGGAGTACCATATCGATCATTTTGGGAACTATTTTTATATCCAAACCAACATGGATGGTGCAAAGAATTTTAAAATAATGAAAACTCTGGTAAATAAAACCGGTAAGGATAGCTGGGTGGATGTCATCCCTCACAGAGATGATGTTTTGCTTCAGGGATTTGAAATTTTTAAAGATTATATGGTCATCAATGAAAGGATAAAGGGATTGGTCAATCTCAGAGTATTATCCTGGGATAAGAAACAGGATTATTATATTGATTTTGGTGAAGAAACCTATCGGGCAGGTATATCTGTAAACCCGGAATTTGATACCAGGATTCTAAGATATTCTTATACTTCCCTTACTACACCCAATTCAACCTTCGATTTTAATATGGTTACAAAAGAGAAAACCCTCTTGAAAGAACAGGAAGTATTGGGTGGCTTTGACAAAAATAATTATGAGTCGAAAAGACTATATGCAAAAGCAGCCGATGGCGTGGAGGTTCCGATTTCCATCGTTTACCGGAAGGGAATAAAACAGGATGGCTCCAATCCTGCATTGATATATGGATATGGATCTTATGGGATCTCTATGGATGCCTCGTTCAGATCAGACCGTTTAAGCCTGCTTGACCGGGGCTTTGTTTATGCGATCGCTCATATTCGCGGCGGCATGGAAATGGGGCGCTGGTGGTATGAAGATGGAAAGTTGCTGAAGAAAATGAACACTTTTACAGATTTCAATACATGTGCTCATTACCTTATTGATCAGAAATATACGAATACAGATAAACTTTTTGCCTTGGGGGGAAGTGCAGGAGGTTTGTTGATGGGTGCAATCCTGAATCTGGAACCGGATCTTTACAAGGGAGTAGTAGCCGCTGTTCCTTTTGTAGATGTGGTTACTACAATGCTGGATGAATCCATCCCGCTTACTACCTTTGAGTATGATGAATGGGGAAATCCGAATGTTAAAAAGTATTACGATTATATGATGACATATTCCCCTTACGATAACGTAAAAAAGATGAATTATCCGAATATTCTGGTTACTACCGGTTTCTGGGATTCACAGGTTCAGTACTGGGAGCCGGCAAAATGGGTAGCAAAGCTCAGGGATATGAAAACCGACAACAACCTTCTGGTCTTTCATATTAATATGGATGCTGGTCACGGAGGTGTTTCCGGAAGATTCAGAAGGTATAAGGAAACAGCAATGGAGTATGCATTTATGCTCGACCTTGTTGGTATCAGGGAGTAAAGAAGAACAATATAAAACAAAACAAGGGGGCATGCCCCCTTGTTTTTATAAACTGGCATATTATTTCTTCACCGGCAAAGGTTTTCTGGGGAGCAACTCATCCCTCATGGCGGTTTGATAAACCAGCGCAGCCACAATAACGGCATTGTGTTTCATGTCATCCATCATTAAGCGTTCGTAGGTGTCCATATTTGTATGGTATCCACGCCAGTAATCAATGGGATCCTGAATAAACTGAAATCCGTCTAATCCAATGGAATTGAATGACAGGTGATCTGTTCCTCCCGTATTTCTCAATGTAACTGTTGAAGAGCCCATATAACTGAATGGCTCCAGCCAGGCTTTGAATATGGGTGCCACCATATCATTGCCCTGTGTATAAATTCCCCTGATCATACCTGATCCGTTATCCACATTATAGTAGGCTGAAAGTTTGGCATGTTCCGGTTTGAGTTCCATGGTTTTTGAATCTCCAAAATGTTCCTTTACATAACCACGTGAACCATTCAGCCCCTGTTCCTCTGAGCCCCACAGAGCAATACGAATGGTTCTTTTTGGCTGAACTCCAATGGTCTTCAGTATTCTCAGAGCCTCAAGCATAACAATGCATCCTGAAGCATTGTCATTTGCCCCTGTTCCCATATGCCAGGAGTCAAGATGTGCACCCACCATTACCACTTCGTCTTTTAATTTTTTATCGGTCCCGGGAATTTCCCCGATTACATTATAATCGTTCAGGTCTTCAGAAAGGAATACATTTTTAATATCCATTTCAATTTCAACCGGTACATCATGTTCAATTAATCTTACCATTCTGCCATGATGCTCTCCCGTTAAAAGTATTTCAGGCAGGGTAGGAGGAGCATCGGTTTTTGCAGAAACGCCACTCCCTCTGGGCACTCCAAAGAAGCCTGATGAGGTTATTTTTGCCACTGCACCTTCCTGTATCAGAAAAGAGTTCAGTTTAGACCTGATTTTGCGCATCTTTCTCCACCTTGCAATATCTGCTTCAGTATAATTTCCCCTTCTGCCTCCTGATTTTGATTCTTTCACAAGATCTTCCAACTCTTCATCGGTATATCTTTTTGCCATGTTATCAAAAGAAACCTTATACTTACTGGTTGTCATCATTAAAGCAATTTTCCCGTTTAATTTCCCTTTGTAATTCTCAAAATCTGCTTCATCTTCAATGCTAACAAGGATTACAGGAGCTTTTATCAAACCATTTGTTCCGGCTGTCCATGCTTTGGGTGTTCCAATCATGACAGAATAATAGGGGGCAGTCATGGCAATGTATGTTTTTTGATTGTCCCATCCGCGGCCAAATTCACCCCAAGCTTCCTTATGCACATTTGAAAGGCCAGCTTCGGTCATTTTGTCCATAGCCATTTGTTGTGCTTTCCTTCCATTCGGTGAATTAGGAAGTCTAGGTCCAACATAATCCGTGAAGTAAAATGCCAGATTTTCAATCTGAGAATTTTGAAGTCCTTCCTGTTTGATTTTATGAATGACCTCCAAATCAACCTTTTCATTCTGGGAGAATGCGGGTAGTAAAAATACTGCCAGGATCAATAAAGTAATTTGTGTTTTTACTGTTTTCATTTGTTCATGATTTTTAAGTTTAGTTATTCAAAACAAAGTAACTTAATTATTTTAACTTTTTTTTTTAGAATGATTCTATATTTTGATGGGCCGGCTAAGGGATTCCGAATTCTCTGATATCTGCTAATAAATAGTTATTATCTTCTCAGTCCCTGAGAAGATTGATCAGACTGAATAAAATCAGATTTGTCAGGGATTTTTACCGGTTTTCTCATTTTGATTTTCACCGTTTCGTTTTCGCTTCCATCGTCGGTGACTCCAAAGCCAGTATTCCGGTTTTTCAATTATTTTTTGCTCCAGATAGCGTGTATATTTTTCCGTAACTACACCTTCATCTGTTTCTGCAGGATTTTCCTCAAGCAGTTCAAAAACAGCTTCGTAAAACCCCCTCTTAACCTTAATAAAATGAGCATAAATAACAGGATAGTTAAATTTCTTTGCATACAATTCCGCACCGGCAACCCAGGCCGTATCCTGATTCAGAAAGGTGTTCCAGAATACATGTTTGGTTGAAGGTGGGGACTGGTCAATTCCGAATACAGTTGCAGTTAACTGATCCTGGTATCGTACCATATATCGCATAACCATGCGATGGTTAACCAGTATTGATCCGAATTTTGATCTGGATTTTATTGTTTTCTTATTGAAAAATTTATTATGTAAAGGACTGTATATCCCAAGGGTTTTATGTTTTATCTGAAAATCAAAAGAGGTACCTGCCATTTCCCAGTTATTGTAATGCGCAGCAACAATTATTACACTTTTTCCCTGATTATAAAAATGATTCAGAACTTCCGGGTTCTGCATTACAAAGTGTTTTTGTAACTGGTTTTTGGATATGCTGAAAAGTTTCAGGCTTTCCAGAATGATATCTGTAAGATGTTTATAAAACTTTCGCTCAATGACTCTGATTTCAGATGAGTTTTTTCCCGGAAAAGAATTTGTTAAATTTTTTCTTACTACCTTTTTTCTGAAAGAAAGTACATAATACAGGATCAGGTAAACAAAATCTGAAAGCAGATATAGCAGTGGAAAGGGTAAAAAAGAAACAGGTTTTATTAAAAGATAATAAACAAAAGCACTCATAAAACACTACATCTCTAAAATTATTGATACTCTATTCTGCTGCTGCGATGGATTAATATTATAACAATTAACTTGATTTAAAAGTTCAAAATTAGCATAAATTTTTATTTGAAGGAACGTTATGAGTTTTCTTCCAAAACTTTTAAATCAAAGGTAGTGTTAAGTCAATTATATTATGACGTTACTATTTGTCATTTCGAAGGAAGTATGACTGAGAAATCTTTGAATTAAAGGAGATTTCTCACCATTTTGCCTCAGGTTCGAAATGAACAGGTTAAATTTGACTTGACAATAGTTTGAATAAAAAGGTTGCAGTCATTTTATCCAAAATTTCATCTTTATTTGCTCTCGCGGAGTAATTTTTATCTTTCATCAGGATTGGTTAATAAAAAACTACAATTTACATGGGCTTTTTTATTTCCCTTTTTCCAGCAGATAGATCGCTGTGAAGCCCAGTCCAGCAAGTTTGGGGTAGTATTTATACGTTTCTTCACGCGTATAGAATCCTTTAACTACCACACTATAATTTCCGAATTGCTCAACAATTTCAACTGGTAAATTGAGCTTTTCTATGATTCTTTTTTGAGCCTTTTCTGCCTCGCGTTTCTTAGTGTAAACAGCCACCAATAATGAAAAAGTTGGTTCAGTCTGCTTAGGAGCTACAATTGTATTTTCCGGTAATTCAGAATTGTTAATCTGCTTCGCTTTAATAGAGTCAATGGCAACCTGTTCTTTCACTGGTTCTGTTACTGGTTTTATTACAGCTTCCTCCATTGTTTGCCCGGGTAATTCCTGGGCAGGCATTAACCAGATGTTGTTAAATCCCATAAGGTTAAGGAAAGGTACAATTCTTTCCCTCTCTTTCTGGGAGGAGAACCTGGTAATGCGAACTTTATAATTTCCATCTTCAAACACAACGATAACCGGCCTGTCAATGGCTGCGGCCACTTTTCTTCTGTATTCATCAGCATCTGTAGAGTCCTTAAATTCTCCTACTTGTATAACAAGATTTTCCTTGATGATGCGGGTTCGGCCATCTTCAAGTGTTTCAAGTTCTCCATGTATTGTATCTTGTACGGTTCGGATTACCATGTATTTTTGTACTCCTTTTAAGGTAATTACCCACATTTCATTTACACCATTATTATGAAGAATATTAATAAAGGTATCCACCTCTTCCCTGGTTTCAAATCCCATTATACGTACCTTGTAGTATCCGTTTTCAATAATTATTTCAACCTCCCTGTCCAGAAGCTTAGCAAGTTTCTTTCTATAAGCATTCGCATTTGATTTGCGCTTAAAGGCTCCCAGTTGTATTATATAACTGTCAGTTGAAGATGTTGTGACCTCTTGTACAACTTCGTGGATCACCACATAGCTGGTATCCCTTCTTGTTACTTTCTTTTCAGGAACCAAAGGTTTTTCTTTTGGTCTCATTTTAACGGTAAAATCAAGGTCATCAACAAAATCACCTTCAATGTTTTCAGTAATATCAAAATGAATGGAATCGGGTGTGGATATCATGTTCAGTTTTCGCATTTGAGCAGTGTCTAACCTAACCGTGAATGTACCCGGTGCCAGACCAAAATAGCTGAAATATCCGTCTTGTTCGGTAAGGGTTCGTCCTGTCAGTTTCTTATCACTGTTATAGAAATTAACAATAACACGTGCAAGACCAATAGGTTCACCTTTTCCTTTATCAATAGTGACCATCCCTGAAGCCTCTCCAACTACATAAATTGGAATTTCTATCAGTTTTAGCATATTTGGATCAACAGCAACACTCATGGTTTTGTTTTTTAATGTCCATGTAATATTATCAAAACCGGTCTGGTCAAGCTCAATGAAGCAATCTGCATAAGGTTCAAGATTAAGAATACGAATGGTGGTATCCTTTTCGCTTCTGACAATACGCCCACCACTGGCACGCAGGCTCAGTCCGTAGGCTTTAGGTTCACCGGCATCTCTCTTACCATTTGCATTTATGTCGATAAATGGCAGTACTGTAATACCACCTTTACCCACATTTATACGATTATCAGTAGTATGATACCTGGTTTTACGATCATTGATAAGACTTCCCCTTGCATGTTGAACAAGCGTTGTGTATCTGTTTGTATGCCTTGTTGAAAATCCGGTTTGAGCAAATTTAAAATCGTACCGGAATCCAACTTCTCCCACGTAAAAATTACTCATGAAATTTTGCTCGTAAGAAAGGTTGAGATAGCCATTTTGGATTACACGTTTTTCCAGTCTGAGTTTTGCTGTAAGAAGTTTTTTTTCAGTGTATCCGTATTGAACCTGTGGTGTAAGTGTAAAATCGCCGGGCAAGCGGAATGAAAGAGCGAGGTTGCTGTAAACAGTTGGAGTGTTATTACCAATAAACAGTGCATAAGTTGTGAGATTTGTATTAACCCCCAAAACAGAACCTGACAACAACCATTCACCAGTGGTATAGAGCGAGTTTGGCAAAACAAGCTGGTTAAAAGTAAGTCTGGTATAGGCCGAAAATTTTTTCAGTCGGATGGGCAAAGACATGGAGAATTTGCGTTCTTCAAGGTAATTAAAATTTATGGCTGTCTGACCCTTAACATATTTTGTATAATTCAGGTCGAACTGAATATTTGAACCAAGTCTGTATGAAAGCGAAGCTTTTGCCCTTACGCCCTGGGTGTACTCAGCTGAGAGGAGAAGATTTGAAGCCAACCTGAAGGAAGCATTTGCAAATGGCATCATGGGGCCAGAAGAAACAGAGGATAAATATTCATAACCTGCTCCAATAGTAATTCCACGGGTTAGCCCGTATTTAACACTGGATCTGGAAAATCGGCTAAATAGGGTGTCTTCAACTATCCCTGCATTCGCATAATATTCAATTTCATTCTTTGGAAGAAAACTGAAAGGGATTGAGATGTTCCGTTCACTTATCCGCTCTTCTCCCCAGGGACCGTAAAACTTTAACCTGACAAGTGAGTTTCCATAGACAAGCGGTACCTGAAATGAGAAGAAACCTGATGCATCAGCCTTGACAAAATCCACCAGGACATTATTTACATACAATTCAACCATCCAGCCGGGCTCAGTTTTATCATTCAGGGTGTAAGATCCAAAAGATTTTCTGAAAATTGTCGGGGTATTTGTGATCTGTACACCCACTACAGGATCGTAAATGGAAGATGTGGCATGGGTAAAATACTTTCCTGCCATCACCTGTCTCAGGGCCTTATTATCATTGTTTACACGCCGCCAGAGATAGTATTGCTGTTTTTCAGTAAACGGCTCTCTGCTATTATAATTCAGGGAAACTTTAGTTTCTCCACCGGCAATTACCGCACCGAGGGTCAGATTAAGTCTTGCTTCTGAAATTCCGTTGATCTGTTCTGTAGCAATTGCAGACCAGTCGGCCATACCGAAATCAAACATTGGATAACTTCTGTCGATAGTTGTGTCGGCTTTAACTTCGCCTTTCAGGCGAGTCATATTCTGCCGCATTTTTTCCAGTCGCATTTCCCGCATTACGGGTAATTCCAACCTTGTATTTACGGTTACTGAAAGGTTCCTGAAGTCAAACGAACAGTCCAGCCCGAATACCCGGCCATAATATAAAGATCTCAGAAATAAATTTGTTTCTGTACGGATAAGATCACCTGGTTCAAGTTTAAAAGTTTCCTTTCCATATTGGATACGGTTATTGACTCTGTCAATACTATAGCTTGCTTCCTGATCAATGAAAAAGCCTGTGATGGTTTCTAACCCCGGAGAAGGAATATTTCTTATTTTTAAGAAGTCAAACAGGTCGGTCACGGGCAAATAAACCTCATTTCCTTTTATTACTGCATCAATCTCACCCGAACCCACATTGGGAACATTAAGAAAAACAGATATCTCGTCATAGGCCTGTTCTTCCTGGGCAAAACAAGAAATACCTGACAGAAATGTTAAAAAACCAATAAAAATGATAAAAAACTTTGTGAAACTGACATGCATACGGTCTGAGTGGAAAATAGTTAAGTATGCTTTATTTTTTATCATTAGATATTTTCGTCGGTATTTTTCACAGATGATTTATTCCTGGACAAAAGTTATATCGAATGTCCCGCTATAGTTTCCTGGTGGATTAGCCAACGGGCTACCAACAATCAAAGTTCCTCCAATCCTGAGCTGAGTTACATTTGGTGGCATTGTAGTAATAATAAAAGGACTCGCAGGATCGGTATCTCCTATTTTCAGAGTCATGGATCCTCCGTTACTACCAGGCAGAACAGCATCCGGACCTTTGAGGATAGAAACAAGAGTACCCGGATTACCCACCAGGTCATAGAGCCCTGTTGAGTATGTATAACCAAGATTAAGCAATACTACATCACCTGTTGAGGAACGTGATCCATCACTATTGATAGTAACAGTACCCCCTAAGCTAAAATGATAAAATGCTCCAAAGGAAAGGTTTTGTGACATATTTACAGTCACAGTAATGGGCCGGGGCGGGAGTTCCTGGGCACTCAGCCGGGGACTGCATAAAAAAAACAATACTGTTATGCTTATTAACAGTATTCGTTCCCTGTGAAATACTATGTTTCTAAGACTTTTCATCTTATATCAATAAATATCTTTTTAACTTTACTTAACTTCCCAGAATAAAACCTGATAACATAAATTCCTGATTTCAAACCAGGATCAATTTCATAAATACCAGTATCATAAACTTTTCTGTTGTAAACCTGACGACCGTTCAGGTCAAAGACTGTAAGCAGTCCCTCCCTTCCATCCAGCCTTTTTACAGTTGCATATATCATTGCCCGGGAAGAGTAAACCGAGAAAAAGTCAATTGCTTCTTCAACGGAAGGTAACTCGGTTATGTTTCTTTGAAAGCCGAGATAAAACCTGTTCATATATTCACCGGCAGCCAAAGTTACTCTGTACTCGTTATCCTGAAGAAGATCTATGCTGGTTTGGGTTGCTGTATCATGAAGAAATATCATCATACCTTCAGGCATGTTTTCATAATCCTTTATACTGAAGCCAATTTCCCCGGGTATATAAATTTTAAGCCCCAGAGGAACATAGAGTGTTGTGTCAGACAGTTCGGGAAGTGCATTTATCGATAGCTTTTTACCTTCTGAAATAATCGCATAAAGATTTGGTACAGAAATATTTGTATTCATAAGCTTTAAGGCATCCATATCGCTGTCAAAACTTACCTTCGCATCCTGGTCAAAATATATGACCATCGGATCTTCAACAGAATTTTCAGCAGTAAAGCCGGCTGTCAGTCTGATGAGAAACCTGGATGATACTTCCTTCGATTTAAGAAAAGGATGGGTAAGGTTATTGGTCCTGACACTGTTTGTAAGCCCCAGGGTGCCGGTTACAGGAAAAGCTCCATCTGTTACATGAACAAAGAAACCCTGCATGGAAGGGATTATGTTTGTTGCCACACCCGGGTCGCTGGAGATTCCATTAACATAACTGCTATATGTTCCACTGTACTGATCTGTTGTACTTGCCCGGAAGTAATATATTGCATCATCAATTGCTGTCTTCGTCCATCCTGCAGCATCCCAGTCCACAGCCGAAGGATAAGGGTTACCCACAAGATTAAAACCCTTTGTATAAGTATTATCATTGTTATAAAGCGTTATTGAAACGGGGCCATTATTAACTGTACCCGTAACATCAACCGTGTTAGGTGTGCTAGCCGAACCGAAATTAATAGCATATCCTTCTACAGGATTCAGGGGGTCTGTTGTGGTAGTATAGCCTACCCAACCTGAATATGTGTGGCTTTCATCATAACGATAGAAATTGGGAAATGAGGAAGTAAGATCCATGTCATCACCAAATTCATCAACCGTGGCATCCTGGAAAGGAGAGGAAAAATATTTGTATCCAAATCCCGAACTAAGATATCGTTGCATGCTTACATCGCCTGTAACATCACCGGTGCCGGACCCGTCAATAAGTGCGGTTTGAGAGGCTGTAGATACCAGGGTTAAATTGCCTCCTGAAATAAGGTCTCCGGTTTGTGCAGTAACAATACCTGTTACATTTAAGGGCCCAAGCAATGAAACACCTGCCGTATTATTGATTGTCAGATTCATAATGGTGTTGGATTCGAAAACACCGGCACCTATAGTCTGGGCTGAAGATCCGTTCATCTCAACTATGGCCGACCCGGCATCAAGTGTACCGTTATTTGTTATTGTTCCGGAAACCCTGATTGTATTTCCGGTAATGGTGAAAGATGACCCTGTATTAATAAGCAGGTTATGAACTGTTCCCACAGCCCCGGTACTCAGAACCGGTTTATTCGGCACATCTGGTATGGTAACATCTGTTGTAGTGAGGGGAATGTATCCACACGACCAGTTTCCGGCAGTATTCCAGTCAGAGTCAACCGACCCGGTCCAGGTTAAATCAGAAGAGATGGTAATCGGACTTGTTGCTATTACTTCACCACAACCTCCGGCAGCAGCAATTGTGTTGGTGACTGTATAGCTTCCTGGTGTGCTGGAAGCCAGGTCAACCTGCCCGGTAGATGTACTCACGAATACAAGTCCGGCAGTTGATGAAAAAGTACCGGCAACACCACCTCCGCTAAAGGTAGGTGTAGGATTGGCAGCATTGATACAGTAGGGTGTCCCGGTATAACTAAAAGTTGCAACAGGAAGGGGAGTGACAGTCAGTAGGACCGAATTGCTGGCCACAGGAGATGTTCCGCATGGGCCATAAATATTTACGGAGTATGATTTACCACTGTTTACCACACCCGGATCTGTAAGGATCAGGGTTGCAGTGGTTGCTCCACTATATATTCCTCCGTCGGTAATATCCACTCCATCCTCCTGCCATTGATAGGTAAGATTATACCCTGAAGCACTCACTGTATATATTGCATTTTCACCATCACAAATGGTCTCAGCCTGGGGCTGGGTATCGATAACTATGCTACTGTGTATTGTAAGACTGACTTGTGTTGAGGTACTTTCACAACCATTTACGGTTTGTGTTACATAATAAATATAAGTGCCTGCAGCAGTCTGGCCTGTTGCGAAGGGAGTTCCTCTGCCTACCTCAGTAGTGAGTGAGGCATCAGAATACCACTTCAGATTTGTTCCTGATGCAGTAAGGTCGGCAATATTGGAAATGCAACAATCTGTATCCACTGCTGTTGGGGCAGATGGTACTGCTGTAACAATAATGTCTTTGACATCACTGCCTGTACACCCGTTTAAATCAGTATATGTATATGTTATTGTATGTGTACCGACACCGGCTGCTGATGCGTCAAAATTAGTGCCGCTTACACCGGTACCGCTGTAACTGCCTCCTGCCGGATAACCCTGGTCAAGAGTAAAGCCTGATGAACAAACCCCGATTGAAGTGAGCAGGGAATTATCTGTCTCAGAGCCAAGAGTGATAAACCCTGACGGGTTGTTCTGGTTATTGTATTCGGTTAGAATCCAACCGGCTGATTTGGGACTGATTGAAAACCGTGGTTCATCAAGATCAGCCGTGATATATTCCCCGTTATTGTAGCGACCAATATTGCCTTCTGATGGTAAACCTACCTGTGGGGCAACGGTTGAATTTCCCATCTCAATCCCGTCAATATAGATGCGGCTGGTTGTTCCATCGTAGGTATAGACATAATAGTGCCAGGCATTTATGGAAGGAGATGCACCCGCATTTGCAAGTATAGCACCTCCCCATTTCCATGCAACGGCATTTCCTCCCCTAAAGCCAAGCTGAATTGCTGAAGCTGCTGAGGCATTCTGAAAGGAGATAAGGTTCCTGTTACCGGATGGTGATGAAGTATAATAAGCCCAGATACTTATTGTCTGGTTGTTGTCATTCGGAACAAATCCGTTTGTTCCAACCTGGATATATGATGATCCGTTAAAACCCCGACCACCGGCAATCTTTCCTGTAACATTTGATGTGGCGACCTGGCTCCCGTCATTTGAGTATTCCGTCACATCAGTATAATCAGATCCGTTAAGATGCCATACCCCCTTGAAATTGCTGGTCCATACGGTTTCAACCGAAGGGTTTGCAGAAACCGCAGGATTTCCGTATAACATTTTGATGGTCGTGGTGGAGCTGTTCGACAACAGGGGAATCCGTACCCAGCCTACATATTCTCCTGTTCCAGGATTGTATGATTCCAGTTCATGATCAAGTCTGTTTCCATTCTGATCGGTAAATATAACATCGTAGCCATTTGAACTGGATACGTGGCCGCCGTTTGCAACAGAACGGAGCAGGGGGTCTGTGAAGCTTATCAATGCCGGGAAGTCGGTAAGGTCATCTGTACCACTGGCAGCATCAAGAGTGATATCCATTGAATAACTATAGCTCAATGATACATTCGGACTATAGATCAGTGAGGCAGAGTTGCTGGTTGATGAATTGCCAAGTCCGTCGGTTGCTATACACCTGTAGAGATAGCCGTCCATAGACTGATCGGCCCCTGTAAGGGTCAGGGTATTTGTTGTAGCACCACTGTAAATACCACCATCAGAAATATTGGTAAATCCGCTACCATCATCTTCCTGCCACTGATAGGTAAGCGTTGGGGTTCCTGTCACGCTAACTGTAAAAACAGGGTTACAACCGGTTGCATCAGAAGGATGGCTATTAAACCATGGGTTTGACCTGCTTAAAGCCAG
>JANTGF010000087.1 GCA_024763075.1 Bacteroidales bacterium
GCACCACACAAAACAGAACAAAGAAAATTTATACCCAGAAAACTATCGGCAGATGAGGCAATGAACCTAACAAATGGAATATTTGTTGATCGGGCATGAATATAGCTGAGGGATGGAAAATGAAGTTCTTACCAGAAGTATCAGGGAAATTATATATCTGTATTCTTATTTTATGTTTCCTCAGAATATTCAGTAAACCAGTTCATCATAACTCTTTTTACTTCATCAATTTTTATGGGTTTTGCCAGGAAATCTTCCATCTGTTCTTCTTTGGCCTTTAACCGGGCTTCATCACTAAAATCAGCTGTCAAAGGAACAACAGGAATCTTAACTCCCTGGTTCTTTAGTTCCCTGGCAGCTTCCCACCCGTCCATCTCGGGCATCATGATATCCATAAAAATAATATCGTATTTTTTTGTTTTGACCATTTTCAGAACTTCCAGGCCATTCCCGGCAATATCAATTTCATAACCGAGGTTTTTGAATATTACCTGTGCAGCCTTTTGATTGATGACATTATCTTCTGCCATTAAAATGTTAACATCCTTCTTTAATTTTGCAAGGGAGTTATCCACATTCGGCTGGATCTTAATCTTGAGAAAATTATCCTGAATGATATTGAAAAGCTCTGATCCCTGACAAGGTTCAATCAGATAATAATCTACACCCAGTTTTCGTGCTTTTACGTAGTTGCCTTTGATGTCATTGGAGCTGGTAATAATTACTAAGAATTTATTAATTAATCCATTCGTTGCAAGTTCATTTGCAAAATCAAAAGCATTAAAACTAGCAGAATCCCTGAGAATCAGGATATGTGTTCTTTCTGCCCCCAAAGACTGATTATTTTTAATCAGGTTTATTGTTTTCTCGTGGTAGAAATTTACTTTTGCGTGAATGCCAAAATTTGAAACGATTTCCTGAACGCGCTGGCTTCTTATATCATTATCTTTTATTATTAGTGCATTAATATGGGAATAAGAAGTAACCTGGTCCTGGCCAAAATCTTTTTGGATGCGTTCATTATTATAGAATTCCAGGCTTAATATAAACCTGGAACCCGGATGTTCAGGATCACCTGACAAGCCTGAAGGACTTTCCGCTTTTATTTCTCCTTTCAGCAGTTCCACTATTTGTTTTGAAAGAGCAGTACCCAGTCCTGCTCCGGCAAATTTGCGGATAATTGTTTCGTTATTGTTTACTGTTTTTTTAAAGATATGCTTAAGATCCTCTTTTGGAATACCGATACCCGTATCTTCAATAATTATTTGTATGGCCACTTTACCTTCGTTGTTTTCAAGCCGGTTTACTTTAACAATAATCCTTCCCTGAGAGGTAAATTTGATGGCATTTTCTGTCAGATGGTGAATGACCTGCCTTAATTTAAAAGGATCACCTAATAAATTGTCAGGGATATCTTTATTAATAGAAACCTTAAAATCCAAGCCTTTTTCTTTAGCTACTGGTTTTAAGTTTAATAAAGCCAGATCGATCTCCGAGCGAAGAGAAAACGGGATTTCCTCAATGACAAGATCGCCGGCTTCCAGTTTGGAGAAGGTTAATATGTCATCAATAACTGAAAGAAGTAACTCCGATGTTTTTTGGATATTATGAAATATCTCCTTTTGTTTTGCGGAGAGTTCTTTCAGGTTTATTGCATCCAGCATACCCATAATTCCCTGAACGGGTGTCTGAATTTCATGGCTCATCCGGGTTAACAGATTTGATTTGGTTTCAACTGCAATGGCATTTTGTTTTCGGGTCTTCTCAAATGATGTAATGTCTATCAGGGTTACAATAAATACTTTTTCACCTTTCCAATCAATATCTGATTCCTTTTTTAAAAGAGCAATTTCCCTGTTTTCATTTTTGATGAAAAGGACATCATTTAGAAAATATTCTCCCAGTTTTTTATGTTCACCTGAATACCCGGATTTAAAAAACCACTCTCCCATTTTTTCTCCTTCTTTAACCTTTAGTTCCGGAGGGAACATTTCCAATGCCAGCTTATTTACTTTTTTAATGACCCTGCTTTGGTTAATCAAAACAAAACCTACAGAGAGATTGTTAATGATTTCTGATAACAGATTATCTGTATCTGTAAGTGTTTGTTTTTCTTTTTGACCCGATTTGATGTAGCTGACAAATATCCAGCTGATAATCAAGATCAATAAAAAGGTTAAGATGGATACGGCTACTGAATTCCAAACTATGGTATTCAATATCATGTCGGTTCTAAGAGAAAATACAATTCCGTATTTCTGTTTTAATATTTGAATGGGATAATAGCCTGAGATAACTTCTGTTTCCTTGTTATCAAAAATGGTTTTATGTTTTATGGTACCCTGGTTATCTTCAGAAATGTCTTTTTTAATTTTTTCAATTCTGGTAATTTTAACCTGATCTTTTCCGGGGAGATTAAAAGGATAGATGTTCCCGTTTCCATCAATTACCCATTGCCATTGTACGTCCTCCAGGTACAATTTGGTAAATACTGACTTTATATATCTCTGGTAGTCAACAGACAATACCATATTGCCAACGGTCTCACCCATATGCAGCACAGGCATGTAATAAAGGTATTCCTTATTCTTGATTACTACGGTTTCTTTATTTAGTAACTCCTGCTGAACATGTGAAGAAAAGATATCCATAATGAATCTGTTCTTTCTGTCTCTTATCAAACTCAGTACATGATTTTGATTATCGTAATACTGAATGCTGTTAATCAGATTATTATATCTGAAGAAAAAGGCTTTCAAATCATTCAGTGTATGGGACTTTACTACCTCATCACTAAAAAAAAAACGGATACTGTCTGAAAATAAGATTTGACTTAATTCATTTTCAAACTGATAACCTGTTTTTTCTATTTCATTTCCGGTAATGCGGGCTTGTTTTAGAAGAAAACTTTTTTCAACAGATAGTTGTTGATGGTAAATTTTAAAATAGTAGTAAATATTAGCAGAAAAAATAACAGCAATGGTTATAGATACAAAAAAATAAATCCTTTTCAATCCGGAGAAAGAATTCATAAAAAAGTGATTAGAAAATTATACTTACTAAGGATATTCCTGTAAAAGATTAAAAAACTACTTTCTCAGGGCCTTTATACTTCATACAGAAAAAATAAAAAATAGTTACATAAAATACGGACTAAAGAGATGCAATACAGCATGTTTTTAATAATTAGTGTTTGCCTATAAAGTCCGATTTCTTCGTTGCGCTTGCCTAAAAATTAATCATTTACAAAAGTAAACTCCCAATTTTCAGGCTTCGCAAGCCTCGAACTCGAACTTTCTATTTCAAACACTTGACTTTATGGACACATATTAATTCGTATGGGAAGAACAAACAATCGTTATTTATTAACGGTATTTTGAATCCGGATCCAGATAGAGGTTGAGGTAACTCTGATATCTGCTAAGACTTATTTCCCCTTGTTTGACAGCATCCAGAACCGCACAACCGGGTTCGTTGATATGCTTGCAATTGTAGTATTTGCATTTTTCTGAAAACCGGAAAATTTCAGGAAAGAAATGATAGAGTTCATCTTTTCCCAGATGTACCATTCCGAAGCCTTTGATTCCCGGGGTATCAATCATGTATCCACCGGTTTTAAGCGGGTACATTTCCGCAAAAGTGGTGGTGTGTTTTCCTGCCTTATGGTAGGATGAAATTTCAGCGGTTGAAATTTTTACTTCGGATATTAAGAGGTTGATCAAGCTTGATTTTCCAACACCTGAATTGCCTGATATCAGACTTATTTTATTTTTGGTAAGGTCCATTATTTTTTCAATATTGATTTTGCCTTTTATGGAACTTTCAATACAGGTATAACCAATTCCTGCATAAATCGTTTTCAGGGTTTCCAGCTTTTCCATTTCTATAGCTGAATAAAGATCAATCTTGTTAAACAACAAAATAACCGGAATACGATATGCCCGGGCAGTAACCAGGTACCTGTCAATAAACTCAATCAGTGTCTCAGGTTCTTTTAGCGTGATCATCAATATTGCCTGATCAATATTTGCTGCAATAATTTGGGAATACCTGGATAAATTGGGTGATTTTCGTGCAATGAAGTTTTTTCTTTCTTCAATGCTGATGATCAGTCCGGTATTCTGATTTTCAGGAATAATAAAGTGTACAATATCTCCAACAGCCACAGGATTGGTACTTCTTATTCCCATTTGCCGGAATTTTCCCTTTATTTTACACTCAATAAAACTGCCCTTCTTTGTTTTTACCCTGTACCAGCTTCCGGTGGTTTTTACGACCATGCCTTTTAGGTAATCCTCTTGTTTTTTAACCATGAATGCCTGGAATATCAAATTTTCATCTTCAGGGCCTAAAATTAACAGAATTCCATATATTTGGGAAATTAATAACAAATGACTTATGATTAGTTTGGTTTCATATAATGTAAATGGGATAAGAGCTGCATTAAACAAAGGTTTAACGGACTGGCTAAAAGAGAATAATCCGGATATTTTTTGCGTTCAGGAGACAAAAGCTATGGAAAATCAGGTGGATACTTCTGTTTTTGACGACCTGGGGTACCGGCATTATTGGTTTTCAGCTCAAAAAAAAGGTTACAGCGGAGTTTTAGTGCTGAGCCGGCCGGATCCTGACAAGGTAGTTTATGGGATGGGCATGGAAAAATACGATGCTGAAGGAAGGGTGATCAGACTGGATTACGGGGATATCACACTTATTAACGTGTATATTCCTTCAGGAACAACAGGAGGTCCCAGGCAGGATTACAAAATGGAATTTTTAGAAGACTTTTTAGAGTTTCTGAATAAGCTGAGAGAAAAAAGGCCAAATTTAATTATTACCGGTGATTTTAATATCTGCCATAAACCCATCGATATTAACCACCCGGAGCGGCATAAAAAGTCGTCCGGGTTTTTACCTGAAGAAAGAGCATGGATGGACCGTTTGGAGGGTCACGGCTACTTTGACAGTTTCCGGAAATTTAACCGGGAGCCTGAAAAATATACATGGTGGAGTTACCGGGCAAATTCCAGAGCCAAAAACCTGGGGTGGAGAATTGATTATTTTTGGTTGAGTAAATCTCTGGAGAGCAGAATAGTAAAAGCTGAGATTCATAAAGAAGCCTTTCATTCTGATCATTGTCCTGTTGAAATATCCATACTTAACAAGGTTTAGCTTTTTTTAAGCTAAAACCGGATTGTATGCCGATCCGAAATTAAGAGCATGAAGCGAAGAAAATTTATAGAAAACACCGGATTATTGAGTGCGGGAATATTTTCTCCGTTATTATTAAATGCCACTCAATCAGCATTCTTTAATTTTCGGACAGGCAGTGAACTAAAAAGTGACATAGTGATTGTTGGAGGTGGGTTAGGAGGATGTGCTGCTGCTTTAGCTGCCTGCCGACTGGGTGCATCTGTGATACTGACTGAACCTACAGACTGGATTGGAGGACAGGTTTCTCAGCAGGCAGTTCCTCCTGACGAACACCAGTGGATTGAATCTTTTGGACGGCCTGAAAGTTATGCAAGATATCGTACGCTGATCAGAAATTACTATAAAGAGAACTATCCCTTATCGAAATCTGCTAAGGAAGCCAGGTATCTGAATCCTGGTAATGGTTCTGTTTCCAGGATTTGTCATGAACCGGCAGTTTCAGTAGCTGTTCTACAATCAATGCTTACTCCGGCAGTTAGCAAAGGGCAACTCCAGATTTTCCTCAATACACAGACTATTGAAGTATATACAGATAAAGATATAATCCAGTCAATTACTTTCCTGAATAAGAATACAGGAGGTACGCTGGTTATTAAAGGGAGACTTTTTATAGATGCCAGTGAAGAGGGTGATTTGTTGGCCTTATCAGGAACGGAATATGTCATTGGGGCAGAATCTCAAAAGCAGACCGGAGAACCTCATGCACCTGAAAAAGCTGATCCGGGTAATATTCAGGCGTTGACATATTGTTTTGCTATGGATCATTTAGAGGGAGAAGATCATACAATTGAGAAACCTGCCATGTATGATTTCTGGAGAAATTATGTTCCGCCTTTAAAACCTGCATGGCCTGGGAAAATCCTATCATTGGATTATTCTTCTCCCCGGACTTTAGTCCCAAAAACTTTATCTTTTGTCCCTCCGGGGAATTTAAATCCGGCTCCAAAAACAGAATCCTTAAATTTATGGCTTTACCGGCGAATAATTGACCATAGGAATTTTCAAAAAGGGACTTATCCAAGTGATATTACACTAATAAACTGGCCACAAAATGACTATTTGCCTGGGAATATTACGGATGTGAAGAAGGAAGTCCGGGAAAAAAATCTTTATCAGGCAAAACAACTCAGTCTCTCATTATTATATTGGCTTCAAACAGAAGTGCCCCGTCCGGATGGCAAACAGGGATGGAAAGGCTTGCGGCTACGAAAAGATATTGTTGGGACCGATGATGGATTGGCAAAATATCCCTACATAAGAGAGTCACGAAGAATCCTGTCCGAGTATACAATAAAGGAACAGGATATTACTTTGGAAGAACGGAAAAAGCAAGCCCGGAAATCAAATAAGCAACTTTTAGCAAAACCATATGATGATTCCGTTGGAATTGGATATTATCATCTTGATCTCCATCCTAGTACCGGAGGGAATAATTACATTGATATGGCAAGTGTGCCTTTTCAGATCCCCCTTGGAGCATTCATTCCTAAACGAATGGATAATTTAATACCGGGCTGTAAAAATATTGGAACAACACACATCTCAAATGGTTGTTATCGTTTACATCCTGTAGAATGGTCTGTTGGTGAAGCAGCTGGCTCCCTGTGTGCCTTTTCATTGGCAAGAAAAGTAATTCCGAGAAAAGTACGAAAGGATCAGAAATTACTCAGGGAATTTCAGACTCTGTTGATGAAAGGTGGTTTGGAACTGGAATGGACAAAATTCAAATGAAATAAATTATTTATAAAAATATTTTACAGCCCTTAGATACGATTTTTCATTGTTTTATCCTTACTTTTGAGTTGAAACCTTGAGTTGAAAAATAAAATGAATAAATTCTTCCTTTTTCCCTTTGTAATTTTTTTAATACTAATTAAACAAGGACAATCTCAGGACGACGTGAACTTCTTCGACTACTGGAAGTTCTATTCGGACATAGAAAATTCTATGTATAAAAGTTCTTGTGCTCTTGCATTTCAACAGCTTGATGATAGAATAGCAGCTATGGAACAATTACATTCAAAAAGTGATTACCTGAACAGACAAAAGCTTGTTAAGGAAAAGTTGTTGCATATGATGGGACCATTGCCGGAAAAAACTCCGTTAAATGCCCGGGTTACCGACATAATTAAGAAAGATGATTACCGGATTGAAAAAGTGATTTATGAATCTTTGCCCGGATACTATGTTACTGCAGCTCTGTTTTTACCTAAAAAGAGAAAAGGGAAAGTACCTGCGATTATTTATGCCAGTGGACATTCTGCAAATGGCTTTCGAAGTGAAACTTATCAGCATATCATCATCAACCTGGTAAAAAAGGGTTTTGTTGTTCTGGCATTTGATCCTATAGGACAGGGGGAGAGATTGCAATATTATAATGAAAAAGAAGGGAAGTCTCGTTTTGGTCCTACAATTGAACATTCTTATCCTGGAGCTCAATGCTATATATCGGGTTATTCTCCTACAAAATATTTTGTATGGGATGGTATGAGAAGTGTTGATTATCTACTCAGCCGTAAGGAAGTGGATCCAAACAGAATTGGAATGACAGGGAGATCAGGTGGAGGTACTCAAACAGCTTATATTGCAGCAATAGATGACCGGATACTTGCCGCAGCTCCTGAATGTTTTATCACAAGTATGGAGTATGTGTTAAAATCAATCGGGCCACAGGATGCGGAACAAAATTTGTTTCATATGCTTAGTGAGGGAGTTGATCATGCTGATCTTATAGAGGTAAGGGCTCCTAAACCCACATTAATGATTACCACAACCCGTGATTTTTTTAGTATTCAGGGGGCCAGGGAAACATTTAGGGAGGCAAAAGGCTTTTATAAGGCCCTGGGAGGTGAAGAGTTTATGAATATGGTTGAGGATGATAGTATTCATGCGTCAACTAAAAAGAACAGGGAAGCTATGTATGCTTTTTTCCAAAAATATCTGGATAACCCGGGGAGTTCTGAGGATATTGAAGTGGATGTTTTAAAGGAGGAGGAATTATATTCTACTAATACAGGGCAATTAGCTACTTCTTTTAAAGGTGAAACAATTTTTTCTCTAAATGAAAAATTAGTCAGGGATCAGGTTGCGAAATTAAAAACTGACAGAGCCAGTGAGGATTTAGATGATCACATTGTTTCTGTAAGGAATAGTGCAAAAAATTTATCCGGATTTAAATATCAGGAAAATTTTGGGAAAGCGGTCTTTTCAGGACGATATGTGAAAAGTAATTATGTCCTGGAAAAGTATCTGATTCCCGGAGATGGAGATTATATGCTTCCGGCAGCTTTGTTTATACCTGTTGGAAAAAATAAAAGTAAAGAAATAGTTATTTTATTGGATGAAAAGGGAATGGAACATGCTGCAAACAAAGACAGCCTGGTCCATTCAATATTAAAACAGAGCTCTTCAGTTTTACTTTTTGATGTCCGGGGTATTGGGAGCCTGGGGCCCGGATATTTAAAAGGGGATGCCTATATTGACAATACTTCATACAATCAATGGTTTGCCGGGATAATGACAAATAAGTCAATTGTTGGAATGAGGGTTGAAGACATTGTTCGGATCATTCATTTTATAAAAACAGAAGTAGGCGATAATGAAACTATTTCGGCAATCTCAACCGGAGCATGTGGAAGTGAACTTTTACATGCGGCAGTCTTCAATGACAATATTCAAAAAGTGTGCCTGATTAATCCATTTGTTAGTTTTGCAGATATAGCTTTATCACATGAATATACACCGGCTTTTATCCCATCTACGGTGGCCGGAGCTATTGAAAAGTATGACCTTTCTGACCTGATGGCTGCGATATGTCCACGAAAATTAATGATTATTAATCCATTAAAAAGTGACGGGTCACCTAAAGGTAAAGATAAAGAATGGCACTATTTTAAATTTTCTGATATCGTATATACCCAAAAGAGTGTAAAAGAAAATTTTAAGTGTTTGGTTGTGGATGATAATCTAAGAGATGATGCAGTAATTAGGTGGTTGAAGTGACAGGGGAAATTTATATTTTTTCTCAAATATTAATTTTTATAAAAATTTCATTATGTATTTGTTAAAAACAGTTTATGACGAATAAATGGGGTTTATTTTTTGGGCTAATTGTTCTTTTTATCTCCTTTGGATGCACCAATATAAATAAGAAAGGTAAGGAAGATCAACTCCTTTTCCCTCCGGAGCTGGTTGATTTTGTTCCATATGAGAATAATCCGGTTTTTAATGGAACAGGAAAAGACACATGGGACAGCAAAATTCGTGAACGTGGTTATATCTTATTGGAAGATGGCATATATAAAATGTGGTACACCGGATACAATGGGAGTGAAGCTGCGACAAAATACCTGGGATATGCTACATCCAAAGATGGTATCCACTGGACCCGGTATCCCGGGAATCCTGTTTTTAATGAATACTGGACAGAAGATGTACAAGTTGTAAAACATGACGGCAAGTATTATATGGTTGCAGAAGGGGTGAATGATATTGCTCATATGCTGATATCCGAGAATGGTATTGATTGGGTACGACAGGGTGACCTTGATATACGCAAGGTGAATGGAGAACCTATAGATTCCGGTGCTTTTGGCACACCTACCTTGTGGCTTGAGGGTAATAAATGGTATTTGTTTTACGAACGTGAAGACCTTGGTATTTGGCTGGCCGTATCTTCAGATCACAAAGTCTGGACCAATGTGCAGGACAATCCGGTTATTGAAATGGGCCCAGGTTCCTATGATGCAAAGGGGGTGGCTTTGGACCAGATTATCAAATACCATGGGAAATATTATGGATATTACCATGCTACATCAAGTGTGAATTTGGGTACCTGGAATTCAGATGTGGCGGTATCCGATGATTTGATTCATTGGACAAAATACGAAAATAATCCCATCATTGATGCAGACAGTATTTCTGATGATTATTCCAGTCCGGTTTTAATTTATGATGGAGAGAATTACAGGCTTTACTCCATGCACAAGGGCGTGAGAGTCTTTTTTAAGAGAAATAAAAAACAGGCTGATGTAAAAACCGATTATAAAAAAAGTTTGAAGATTAGTACAAAAATTTAATCAAACAAATTCATGAAAAAAAGTAAGTTCTTCGTTTTATTGGCTTTTATTACCTGTATGCCTGCAATTATTTATTCCCAGGCAATCCCGGACTTTTTAAAAACAGTTCCTCAAAACCAGTTAGAATTGACGGGTTACATTGGAGAACAAACCAATCTTTTAATCAGGAACAGAATAATTTCACAGGATTATGACTATCTGGTGGAGCCGTTTCGTCACAAAGATGAAACACATCTATGGCAGATGGAATTCTGGGGGAAATGGATGCTCGGCGCAGTAGCTGCCTGGGAATATACGCATGATTCGGAACTAATGGATCATATGAACAAATCGGTAAAAAGTATTATTGAAACCCAGCTTCCAAATGGATACATTGGGAATTATGCTATCGAAAATCGATTGACAAATTGGGATATCTGGGGTCGTAAATATGTTTTACTGGGCCTGCTTCGCTTTCACGATATTACGAATGATAAGTCAACTTTGAAAGCGGCACAAAGATCGGCCGATTATTTGCTCTCTCAAATTGGCAAAGGCAAAACAAATATTATCGAAACAGGAAACTACCATGGAATGGCAAGCAGTTCCGTCCTTGAACCCATGGTGATGCTTTATAACAAAACAAAAAACCAAAAATACCTGAATTTTGCAAAATATATTGTAAAACAATGGGAAACACCTGAAGGGCCACAACTAATAGCAAAGGCCCTTGCAGGGGTACATGTGGCGGATCGTTTTCCTTCCCCTGAAAAATGGTTCTCGCCTGAAAACGGACAAAAAGCTTACGAAATGATGTCCTGTTACGATGGATTATTAGAACTGTATAAGGTAACTGGAAATCCTGATTATCTGAAAGCAGTGGAAATGACCGTTCAGGATATTATGGATGAAGAGATAAATGTTGCGGGGGCTGGAACTTCATTTGAGTGTTGGTACCATGGCAAAGAGTTGCAAACCCGGCCTACATATCACACAATGGAAACCTGCGTTACAATAACCTGGATGAAACTTAATTACGATTTACTTTGCATAACAGGCAATCCAAAATATGCGGACAATATTGAAACCACCTATTACAATGCTTTAATGGCTTCAACAAATTCTGGATGTTCAGCCATTGAAATGTATAGCCCGTTGGAAGGTCATCGTGGCGACTCAAATCATCAATGTGGAATGGACATGAATTGCTGTTCGGCAAACGGGCCTCGGGGTTATATGCTGATTCCGCGTTATGCACTAATGACTTCGAAGAATGAGATATATGTAAATTTTTATACAAATTCCTCAGCTTTTTTAGAGCTTCCGTCAAAAAATAGTATAAATATCGAGCAAGAAACATCCTACCCGGAAGACAAGCGGATTGAATTAATTGTAACTCCACAAAAACCGGAGGAATTTACAGTAGTTTTGAGAATCCCCGATTGGAGCATTCAGAGTCTTATAATGATAAATGGGGAAAAAACAGGAGAAATTACTTCAGGAGGGTATGCAAAGATAACGAGGCAGTGGAAGAAAGGAGATAAAATTGAGCTGCAACTTGATTTATCCGGGCGGGTGGTAAAACTGAATAATCATGCTGCTATTTTGCGAGGACCCATAGTTCTTGCACGCGATTCACGATTCAACGATGGATTTGTGGATGAGGCAGCGGTAATTCAGCAAACAAAGGGAATTGTGGATATTCAGATCTCAGATTTTAAACCAGAGGGTGTATGGTTGTCATTTGTTGTGCCATTGAGGTTGGGAACCGGAATAGCATCTACTTCTGAAGAACCCCGACAAATTCATTTTTGTGATTTTGGCTCAGCAGGGAATACATGGGATCCAAGTACAAGATACCGGGTTTGGCTCCCTGAACCCTTAAATGTCATCAAATCTAAATATGAAGCTTACTAAAACAGGGGTTACTTTTATCCTGGTAAAGCCATTGGGTGAGATTCTCCTGCAATTGAGAGATGATGGAAATGGTAAACAAATCCTGTACCCTGAAATGTGGTGTTTCCCAGGTGGTGGTAAAAAGGATGGTGAAACTTATATAAACACTGCCTTACGTGAAGCAAAGGAGGAATTTGAACTGGACATAAACCCTGCACAGCTTGTTCTTCTGACATGCTATGACCACGATAATATTATGAATGATCATGTTTACGTCTGTCCTGTTCCAATGCACTGCCAGCCCAAACTCAGAGAAGGCCGGGATATGCAATGGGGGAAATTCCCTGAGATAAAATTACTCTCTTTAGCGTGGGAACAGCACAAAATATTAAAAATACTTGAGGACTACCTGGGAGATCAAGGATCTATTGGTTGATAACCATTGAAGAATAATAAATCTCCGGTTCCCATCCGATTATGTAAAAAGGGTTCCCAAATCTAATAACAGAAATCCGGGGTGGAAATATTTTTTCTCTAAAAGTTTAAGCTGCTGCCAGGTGTTGTGGAACTTTGAATAATCAGGGCTTTTTTATACCTTCGGGAAATAGACTTAAATAAATGATCATGTTTAAAGTTTTTGTTGAATCCATCATTCGGGTGTCATTATTAATGCTTTTTGGTGCAATGTTTTTTTCCTGCAATCCTGTTGAGAAAAACGGAACTATTGATCAGGGCTTGCTAAAGAAACTGGAAGCAGGGAAAGTACTACTACCCAATGGATGGTCCTTAACCCCACCATCAAATTCACTGCCTTTGGATGAATTGCCCCTTAATTTACAGGTATCTTCTTCTGGTCGTTTAGCAGCAGTTACGAACAATGGATATGGAAAACAATCTGTCATGCTTTTTGATATCGAGAAAGAAAAGTTACTGGATCGCATTGAAATATCCAGGGCCTGGTTAGGTTTAAGATTCAGTGCAGATGAGAAAAAATTGTATGTTTCTGGAGGGAACGATAATATGATTCGAATTTATAATATTAATCAGGATCATCTGACTTTGGCCGATTCAATAATTTTGGGTGCTCCCTGGCCTGAAAAAAGGATCAGTCCTGCAGGTATTGAGATCGATGAAAAGGCAAACCGGCTGTATGTTGTGACGAAAGAAGATAAAGCATTATACATGGTTGATCTGGTGTCACGAAAAGTTCAGAAAATTCCATTACCAGCTGAAGCTTATACTTGTGTATTAGCAAATAATAAATTATATATTTCGGTTTGGGGCGCAGGGAAGGTAGCTGTTTTTAATGCAGAAACAATTGAAATTTCCGGCTTCATAAAGGTGGAAAGTCACCCAAATGATATGGTGTTATCAAAAGATAAAAAACATTTGTTTGTCGCAAATTCCAATTCCAATTCTGTTTCGGTTATTAATTTGGATACAGACAGGGTTTTGGAAACAATTGGCACAGCACTATTCCCAAATGCTCCTGCGGGAAGTACTCCCAACGGCCTGGCTATTTCAAATGATGGACAAAAACTATTTATCGCCAATGCGGACAACAATTGTCTTGCTGTTTTTGATATTTCTGAGCCTGGAAATAGCAAGACTCTTGGTTTTATTCCAACCGGATGGTATCCGACATCTGTTAAGATAGTTAATGATAAAATTCTGGTAACCAATGGTAAAGGTGAGCGTTCAATGCCTAATTCAAACGGTCCCAACCCTTATCTGGATCTTGGAGATTCTACCCTGTATTCCGGAAGGATGTTTAAAGGTAGTTTATCATTTATTCCTTTCCCGAAAGAAAGGGAATTACAAACTTATACCCGGATCGTATATGAAAATACTCCTTACAATAAAAAAACTGAAAATTCAACCGGAAGAGAAAAAGGAAATCCCATACCTAATAAGCCTGTTGATCTCTCACCGATAAATTATGTGTTTTATGTAATAAAAGAAAACCGGACTTATGATCAGGTTTTTGGCGATATTAAAAAGGGGAATGGAGATTCTACCCTTTGTTTGTTCCCAAAGATCATTACCCCCAACCACCACAAGTTAGCTGAGACTTTTACACTTTTTGATAATTTTTATGTAAATGCCGAAGTAAGTGCGGATGGCCATAACTGGTCGATGGCTGCTTATGCAACAGACTATGTTGAAAAGACCTGGCCTACATTGTACGGTAAAAGAGGAGGTACTTATGACTATGAAGGAACCCGACAGATTGCTTCACCTGAAAAAGGATATATCTGGGATTATTGTCAACAGAAAGGCATAAGTTATCGAAGCTACGGGGAATTTATTGGGAAGCATGGCTCCCGGATGAAAGCACTCGTAGGTCATTTTGATCCTGATTTCACAGGATTTGAATTGTCTGTTATGGACACCATACGTTTTCATCAATGGAAAAATGATTTTGATTTACTATTATCCAAAGGTGAATTGCCCCGGCTTAGCATCATCAGGTTACCAAACGATCACACCAGTGGAGCAAAGATTGGAACTCCAACACCCAGGTCAATGGTGGCTGATAATGACCTTGCCTTGGGGATGCTGGTTGAGCATATTTCTCATAGCAAAATCTGGAATGAGTCGGCAATATTCGTATTGGAGGATGACGCTCAAAACGGACCGGACCATGTGGATGCACACCGGTCTGTTCTTTTGGTAATCAGTCCGTTTTTAAAAAGAAACTATGTGGATCATACTCTTTATACTACAGCGTCGGTATTACGAACTATGGAGTTAATTCTCGGTTTACCTCCAATGAGTCAGTATGATGCTGCTGCTACACCCCTTTACAGAAGTTTTGCAATGAAAAAAGATATAACGCCATATACACATTTACCGAATAGCTACAGATTGAATGAAATAAACTCAGAATACAATCAACTTGCCCGGATGTCAGAGCATTTTGATCTGAAAGAGGAGGATGCTGCCGATGATATTGCATTCAATGAGGTGATATGGAAAACTGTAAAAGGTATGGACAGTGAAATGCCCCCACCACGCAGGGGTGCTTTTATCCGGGTGATTGAAGAAGAAGAAACAGAGTAAAATTACCATCTGTATTTGAAACAAATGGGAAGAATAAATATAAAAAGAGTTTTTCTGCTAATCCTGCATCTTTGGATTACCAGCTTGCTTTTCGGCCAGAATACAATACATAAGCCTGCCACAGATGATCGTACAATAAACTTTCCAAAACAACATGTTTACGTTAACCATATGCCAGCCAGAGAAAATCTGTGGATTTTCATTTTGGCAGGACAATCCAATATGGCTGGCCGCGGCTTTGTTGAGCCTTCTGATACTTTGCCGGATCATCGTATTCTGACAATAACTAAAGATAAACAATGGATTCTTGCTAAAGAACCATTGCATTTTTACGAACCTAAACTAACCGGTTTGGATTGTGGATTGTCTTTTGGCAGGGAAATGGTCAGAAATATTCCCGATTCTGTAAGCATCGCATTAATCCCTTGTGCCGTTGGAGGTAGCTCAATCCGGCAGTGGCTTGGCGATTCACTTTTCAGAGGGATATATTTAATGAGTAATCTCGAAAGCAAGCTTGATTTTGCGAATCAATATGGTATTATAAAAGGGATCCTTTGGCATCAGGGAGAAAGTGATGCTTTACCCGAACGGATACCGCAGTATGAAAAAAGATTAGAGAAATTAGTCATAAATCTCAGAAAGAAAACTGGCGACAATAATTTGCCAATATTAATCGGGGAATTAGGGGCCTTTGCAAAACCTGAAAGACAGAAAAACCTGGATTCCATCAATGATATCATTCATACGGTAGCGGATAAGGACAAGAATATTTTTGTAATTGAGACCTCTGATTTGGAAACAAAGGGCGATAGTATTCATTTTAATTCAGCCGGTCAACGTAGCCTGGGCTGGCGTTTTGCCAGAAGGTATGCCGGGTACTATGTTAATGGCAGATATACATACAGGCAGGAGACTACTGGCAAAATATGTACGATTAAGAAAGAATTATACATTCCTTCACCAGATTCAAATACGGCAACTACCGTTAATATCCAATACATTGATACAGGGCTGAAACGTATTGAATTAAGAGCCAATATCTCCTCGAGTGACTGGACGGATACACATCGCAAGCGATATTCATTGGATAATGGGCATACATGGTCTTCATGGCAACTTATTTTTAAAGAAGCCCCGGAACAGAATGGATTTGTTATGGAGGGCGGACCTGCCCAGGAAGGTACAGGCCCCTTTGATCCGGTTTCCCACATGCTTATTAAACCGGTATTTCAACGGATATTTCAGGGAGATCCGAAAGAAGCACTAAGCGTACTTTGGTCAGGAGAAAGGAGATTTTCAGATCATGGTTTTTATCAGTTATCGTCGGAGAATGGTAAACATTGGGATCAGGGTCATTTGCTGAAATATGAAGATGGCCCTGACTTTGACCCAAAGAACTGGGGTGAGCCTGATTATTTTCGTACGAATGAGATGTATATTGGCGGAATTACTATTCATTCAACCGGAAATATAGTTATAGCAGCTACTGTTCCTGTCCCATTCCGGGATGAAGAAGATGAAAAAGTACCTGTGGTTTTTCCAAATACCTACCGCGAAGGATGTGTGGCCGGAGCTATGTGCTTTGTGGGTAAGTGGAATCCTAAACTTAAAGATTACAACTGGCAGACTTCTAACCGGATTTTTCTCCCGAGAGAGGTTTCAACAAGAGGTTTGGTTGAATTAGATATCAGTGAATTGAAAAATGGCAGGTTATTACTCATTATGCGGGGTTCCAATGTGGGTTTGGATCCGTTGGAATGTCCTGGTCGTAAATGGTACAGTATAAGTGAGGATGGAGGTTTGACCTGGAGTGACATAAAAGATCTCCGTTACGATACTGGTGAACAGTTTTACTCACCGGCTACTTTTGCAAAAACCATTCGCTCTTCAGTTACCGGTAAACTGTATTGTTTTTTGAATATCAGTAGAGAGCCACCTGTTGGTAATGGGCCAAGGTATCCACTGCAACTTGCAGAAATTGATGAGGAAAAAGTTTGCCTGAAAAAGGAAACAGTAACCATAATTGACGATCGTAATCCGGGACTGGATTCCGAACACCTTCAACTTTCTAACTTTAATTTGCTTGAGGATCGTGAGAATCAAAAAGTAGAACTCTATTTGACACGACTTGGAGAGCGGGGTGGAGGAGCTAAAATATGGGATTCGGATACTTATCGATATATCATCAGATTTATAAAATGAAACGAACATGAACTTTTTTAATCAAAAGTTCACACACGAAAATGATTAAAACAAGTTCATGAGAGAACGGAGTGGTTACATCTGTTCTTAAATTTTTAGATAATTTGTAACCGAGTAACTAAAAATTTTA
>JANTGF010000088.1 GCA_024763075.1 Bacteroidales bacterium
GTTGTACGGTTGTAGTTGATAGAAACCGCCTTGGTACGATAGGCGTATGCCAGGTGGTGTGGGGGGACAGCGGCGTGAGCCGCTTCCTACCCGATTAACCAGCACAGTATTAAATGACATCGACTCCAGCGGAGTCGCATTTTGTGTTTATTTTCTACTTTTTTTATCTTTATATTATTGAACATTTTTGATTTTAAGTATAATAGCAGATATCTTTTTGATTTCAATAGTGACTAGATTTTATGTGACCCACTCCGGGGTCGTAATTTTTCTTTTGTAACATCTAATCATGTGATCCCTCAAAGATCAATGTTTTATGCAATACCTGACCCACATTGCAAATTATTGAGAATTAAATCACTGTATTCCACTAAAAGAAAATAACTCGCTGCGCTCAAACAGATTTTCTTTCTTAACGTTACATACCGTTATTTTCTTAACGCATTTTATCAAATGCGGAGTATCCCTTCATATCTATTTTCCTCTCTATAAAATTAATTATCAATTCCTTAAAAGATGATTACAAAATATGTTTAGGACGCTATTGATAATTAACAACTAAAGTCTCACAGGCAAAATAGATGGATATAATATATTGTTATTAAGCTTTGAGGATCCTTTATGTATCCTCTGTGTCCTTTATGGTTAAAACCAGTTTTTTCTTTTACCACTTCCAAAGGAATGCCTGTGGCGAAAGTAACACTAAGAAAAGCACAAAATAACACAAGACAGAGTCTCAGAGTCTCCTCCTTACACTAACAAGCCGGGCGATCTTATCAATTAAAAAAGCCGGCAACATAGATTGTTGCCGGCTTTTTAATTCAATTTATTTTTATGACTTCTGACTATTTAGGAGATGCAGAAACAAAAGTCATTTTAATCATATGTGAAGGATAATTCAATTTTGTACCATCTGTAGCTGAAATAAAAATACCTATTTGCATTGCATCAGGAGAAATATCAAAAATGATATACTTCCGGGTGAAATCCTGTAAACCAAAAAATTCGGTTCCTTTCACTTCAAGAACATCCACATCACTCCAGGTTACTTCCCATGTATTATCTTTATCATCATCGCTGGTTACTTCAAGAGTTAAATCAGTTCCTTCAGTAAGCGTAAAAGTACTTGCTGCCGGAGTAAAAGGAGCAAGGACGATGGCATCTTCAGCAGTAGGCCTGAATGGAATGGAATTTATCATTGCATAAATGACATTACAAACAACACTGTCATTTTTTGTATCGTGGGTGTAGCTCAAATCATGATGCAAGATAAACTCGTCTTCATATTCAGTAGGAATACCAATAAAAGTCAGGATACCACTGGGAATAGGATCTTCCATAGTAAAATCAGCATCTGCTTTATAAATACCGTCGCCAGCTCCTGCTGTTGAACTGAAAACCCATTTTTTACCATTTGCCATAGCAGGTCCGCCGGTTAACATCTCCAGTTTTGATGCTGAAATGGTAACATCTGTAGTTGCATCAGCTGTTCCACCACCACCTGTTACAGTTAATTTTGCAGTATAAGTACCGGATTGTGCATAAACATGTGTTGGATTTTGTTCAGTGCTGGTTTCACCGTCACCAAATTCCCATGCATAAGAGTCAACATCTGTTACAGTTGCTGTGAAAGCTACCTGGTAGCCATCAACACTTGCAAAAATTGTTACTGTTGGAGCAGGTGTTTCTTTTTTACAAGATGAAAAAGAGAGAACTAAAAGTCCGATAACAGCAACACTTAACATTGAAAAACTTACTTTTTTCATAATTTCATTCTAATTTAGTTAAAAATACTTAAAAAATTTGGGCACAAAGATAGTGTTTTTTTCTTTTAAATATACTATTTTATTAACTCATGTAAAACATATATTAACTCTTTATAATTATAATAATAGTTAAAAAAGCAACAAATTACAAGATATGATTTCAGAAAAAGCAAATTAAAAATTCCATTTCAACCGCAAAAATCCAAAAGTCAATTTGCTTTTGTCTCCTCCGGAAAATTTTCCTTCAAAGTGTTGAAAAATAAAGGAAAGGGATAAATTATCCAAAACGGAATATTCAAAAGTGGGTCCCAGAAAATACCCGCTTTCAGAGGGGTAATACATCGCTGCAAAGCTGGCAGTGAACAGGGGGGTAATAGGATAACTGATATTTGCCATGATGTTATAATCCGTAAATACGATGTTCTTAACATTTAAAGGCAGAAAATAAAACTCACCGAAACTCTTGTAATCGTATTCAATATTTGAATAAAGAAATTCACCACTGATATACAAAGAGTTTTTGAAAGTATAATCCACTGAGGCAGACAACATAACTTCCTCATTATGACTATTGTTTAAAGAATGAAACCAGGTAGCCTCTCCCCGGAAGGCCATCCCCTTTATATTCCCTGCCCAACCTGTGCCCAAAACAAAATCATCATCATTAAAGACTCCTGTAAGGATCTGGATATCATAACTAAATACATTGAAGTTAAATCTCCCGGCTGCTGTAATGCTGTTTGAACTGTCAATTTTTACAGCCAGGTCAACGGAAGATGAAGAACCCGTATAATATTGTAATCTTATTGCATCACTCCCCGGTCTTTCCGGGTAATCAAAATCAAAGTATGAATAGGCATTAAAAATATCATTCGGATTCCAAACCAGGTTCTTCCCCCAGTTTATCCTTTGCCTCCCCACTCTCATTTGAAAGCTGCCACTTGTATAATCAATCCATACCCTGTCTATGCTGGTTCGTAACAGGAAGGACAGTTTATCAAAAAGAAGCCAGGACATATCCAGCCACCCCATGTCTGCATTGATTGTAGAAGCATAATCAGGAATATATTTTACAAACTCGCCATAGATGAACTGGTTTCTGATTTCCAGATCAAATGTCCAGCTATCATTTGCATAATACTTAAAATTCAGCCGGTTATGTAACTGGTTTTCCGACAACCAGCTCTCATCCCATTTCTCAAACATAACTGTTTGCAATCCACTCAGGTAGCCACTAAAATCAAATTTCCGGGCTTGTGAGAATCCGTTGAAACTTAAAAATAAAACAATACCTAAAATTCCGTATTTCATGTATCCGGGCATAAACCTGATTTTATGTAAAGACTCCCTTACTTTGTCACATCTGTATCAACCTGTCCATCTACCAGGGTAATAACCCTCCTTGCTTTATTTACTACTCTGGCATCATGGGTAGAAAAAATAAAAGTAACATTCTCTTCCTTGTTCAGTTTTTCCATAATGTCAAGTAAGTTCTCCGTTGATTTCGAATCGAGGTTGGCAGTAGGCTCATCTGCCAGAATAAATGTTGGTTTTGACGCAAGCGCACGCGCCACCGCCACTCGTTGCTGCTGCCCGCCACTCAGTTTATTGGGCCTGCTTTTTATACGGTCACCAATACCAACCTCATCCAGAAGTTCTTTCGTTCTTTTATTTCTTTCCTCCCTGGATTTACCCTGCAAATGCATAATAAACTCAGTATTTTCACCTGCTGTAAGTACGGGAATCAGGTTATAAGACTGAAAGACAAAACCAATCTTATTCAATCTGAATTCAGTCAGTTTTGAAGAACTTAAGTCCCAAATATTCTGCCCGTCAATGATTACCTCTCCGGAGGTAGGCCTGTCCAGTCCTCCTAACATGTTTAAAAGTGTGGTCTTGCCGGAACCTGAAGGACCAACTATGGCCGCAAATTCTCCTTTTTCAAAATCCAGGTTCACTCCGTTTACAGCAGTAACTTCAACACTGCTTCCGTCGTATATTTTTGTTAAATTCCGGATACTGATTATACTCATGACTTTATTTTTTAGTGTTATTTTCAAAATTATTTATTCAATCCGAAGTGCTTCTGCAGGATCATATTTTAGTGCTTTATAAGCCGGGTATAAGGCTGCAATAATTCCAGTGATGATTACCATTACCGCAATGACGATAAAATTTTCTGATTCTATATGTGTATAAACAACGGTATCATAGCCTAACTGGGAATAGCCTTCGCCCCACCTTGAAAGGTTGATAGGAGTTTTCCCAAAATATTGCGATACCAGTCCTCCCATAATCATTCCAAGCACACCACCTGTAAGAGAAAGTAATACTGTTTCAAGCATGATCATCATAAATACTTTTATTCTGCTCATTCCAATAGCCAGCAACATACCCAGTTCTTTTCGCCGCTCCAGCACTACCATTAGCATTGTATTTATGATACCAAACAATAAGGCAAAAAGTATGATGACAATAAAAATATAATTATACAGGCTCATCATTTCAGTAAGGTAGCTCATTTCTGGACTGATCTCTTTCCAGTTCAGCACTTCCAGGGCCGGAAACATCTTTTTCACCTGATCATCCACTGCGAGTGTCTGATTATTGTCATTTATTAAAATGGCTATCTCATGACAGGCATCTGCAGGCATATCCGTTAAACGCGCCAGGTCAGAATACCGTACATAGATATTATTCTCATCGAATCCGGTATTTGCCGTTTCAAAAATCCCTGCTACCCTGAAAGCGCCTCCGGTAATATTTTTATCCATATCCTGAAGGGTGATCACCACTTTTGACCGGACCCTGACTTTTAACTTTTCCGCCAGTTTTTTACCTATTATCACAGGATTTCGTTTTACCCTTTCAAAATAGGCCCCGTCAATCATTTTTTTGTGAATACCGGTTACTTTGCTCTCATCTTCCGGAACTATACCCGTTATTTTAACACCGGCTGCTGTTTCAGCAGAAGCAACCATAGAATAAATGACTATCCGGTTACTTACCCCGGTTACAGACGGAATCATTTTAATGCTATCTGCTTTTTCCCCTGCATCTGATATAAAGTATTTCAGCTCCGTGGTTTCTCTGAAACCCTCTTTGTGAATTTGTATATGTGATATTTCATTGGAAATGGCCTGTTCAACCCTTTGATTGACCATCCCTGTAAAAAACGCTGAGGAAAAGATTCCTGCAGTTAGACCCAGAGCAATAGCAGTTAGTACAACTGCGCTTCGCACCTTGTTCCTCCAGATATTTTTCCATGATATTGACCAAATCATAATTTTAAATTTTATAGTATTTATAATCCGTAATAGTTTAAGCGCATTCATCAGGCCCGTAAAGCATTTATTAAATTTAAACGGATGGAGCGCAGAAAAGGCATAAAACCAATAAGAACCGTAATAATAAAAACCGTAATTGCCTGATTGTAGAAAACACTGGGAATCCATGAAAAATACATATAAGGTTCAATGCCCATATCTATCATGGTTTTTGCAGCATCTCCCGTTAGCTTCACAGGATTATTATAAAAATATGCTATAATGGGAATACTCCCGGCAATACCGGAAAGTACGCCTAATAAGCCAATCAACAAGGTTTCAATAAAAAGAATTATCCCTAACCGGAATCTTTTCATTCCAATTGCGATCATTACCCCCATTTCCCGCATCCGCTCTGCCAGCATCATTGTTATGGTACCCAATATACCAAAACCTATAATGATATATAGTATTCCTTTCATTACAACAGCCCCTGACCTGTCGGCCTCAATCATTTGTACAATTTCCGGCTGCATTTCATCCCAGGTCATTACCCTGTAAGGAGCCTTTATCTTTCTCATCAGATGCCGGTGAGCGGCATGAAGGTCATAAGGCGATCCTACCATTAAAATCATGGCGGTAACCAAATTCTCAGCTGAAAAAAACTCCTGGCAGTTATGCAGGTCCATATATACCATTTGCCTGTTAAGATCGGGGTTTGGAAGTTTCACAATTCCCCTCACAGGATATTTCCCGGCAGCACTTACACCATGATATCCCTGTCCAAGCAATACCAGTGTATCATTTACTCCTATATCCAGATAATTTGCCAGGTCCTCTGCTACCAGCAATCCATCATCTCCCTCTTTCAGGTAGCTTCCTTCCTTTAGCCATTTACTTACCTGCGTAACATTTTCTTCCTTCTCCGGGTCGATACCAAACAAAATGGTCCCCCTTGTTAAATTTTCGGATGAAGCCAGGGCAAAGGATTCCAGCCTGGGTGCAACATGTGTGATCTCTTTGACAGAAGAGGCAATTGCATATAAACTATCGACTGGATGAAAACTGTTATTTATGGTTTTGTTCTCCCAGTAATCTTCATTTTGTATTTGTAAATAACCTGAATAGAATTTCACCACATTATCCACCATAGTGCTGTATGATCCTTCCTGCATGGAAGACATAATGGTTGAAAATATCACACCAAAAAAAATTGACGCCACTGTGATCAGAGTCCGTTTGCGGTTCCTCCATAAATTTCTCCAGGCAATTTTCAAATTTTTCATAAGTTTCTATTTATTGTCGCTTAAGCTCCTAAAGCATTAATTATTTTTAAGTTACCAATGCGTACTACAGGAAATACCGAAATAATAAGTGTAAGCATAAATATAGTAATTGCAGGATGTAAAAATATGCTTAGATTATTGCTGAATTCCAATATCGGTTCAAAACCCATTTGATTTATTGTTTCTTCTATATTCCCCGTTAAATTTATTGGGTTTCTTGACAAATAAACAATAAAAGGATAACTAAAAATAAAGCCGAATAAAACACCCAGAAATCCAATTAGAAGCGACTCCGTAAATAATATTAAAATCAGCCTTATCCGTCGCATTCCAATAGCAATCATTACTCCAAGTTCACGTATCCTTTCAGCCATCATCATAATTACGGTACCAAACATTCCAAAACCAATTACCATAAACAGAATACCTTTAAAAATTTTTGCTGAAGATCTTTTTCCATCAATTAATTGAACAAGCTGAGGTTGCAGGTCTTCCCATGTGTAAAATTCTAACTCTTCCGGTAGCTTCCTTTTAACAGATGAAGTAATTTGCTGAATATCTTCAGGGCCTTTTGCCATGATTACCAGCGTAGTAAGCCCATTTGGGAGATCATAAAAATCCCGGGCTCTGTTTAAATCCATATAAACAATCCCCCTGTTCATTTCCATTACCGGAAATTTTAGAATACCGCTTACCGGAAAAAGCCCGGCAACCTGCACTCCATGATATCCCTGACCAAGGAGAGCCAGTGTATCGCCTAATTCAATTTTTAAATTATTTGCAAGGCTTTCTCCTATCAGAATTCCAGGTTCTCCGGATTTCAGATATGCCCCCTGATTCACCCATTTGGAAAAACCTGAGATCTGTTCCTCTACACCCGGATTAATCCCTATTACAGACACTCCATAACTATTCTCACCGGAGGATGCAAGTGCAAAAGATTCTATCCTTTGAGTATAAACGGTTATTTCAGATTGGGTGTTCAAAAGAGAATCCAGAACAGCAGAAACTTTAAAACTGTTGTTTATGCTTCTGTTGTCATGAAAATCTTTTTGCTGGATTTGTGCATATCCGGTTGTGAATTTCACCATGTTATCAACCATATTATGGAAAGAACCCTCCTGCATGGAAGTCAGAAATACGGAAAGAATAACACCAAAAAACACAGAAGCAGCAGCAATCAGGGATCTTTTCCTGTTCCTCCAGAGGTTCCTCCATGCCAGTTTTAAAAGTTCCATATTTTCTTCAATTTTTTTGAGTTATTCATTGAAATTTTCTTCGGAGTCTCAGCAAAACTGAAGTTCATCGTTTCCCTGGTAACCGGGACTTCCGCTAAGCTCCAACATCTGATTCACTTGGTTCTTGTCTCTTGATTCTTGTATCTTGTTTCTTTTCATCGTATTCTTTTCATATTCTGGATTGAAAAAAACCCGTCTTCAATGGGTACATTAAATTCCATTTTCGTAAACTCCATCGTTGTTTTATGGCCTTCTTTATCTACAGGGATCATTTCAAAATATGTTGGAATCACCCGGTCTCCAAGGTTTTTAATTTTCGATAAAGCTTCTTTGTTCACCAGGTAACCATCTTCATCATAATATTCATTTTTTAAAGTAAAATATTCCTTTACCGATACCCAGGAGATAATCTTGCCCCAGACAACAGCTGCATCTTCGTGAGGGATCAGCTCAATTTTATAACATTTATATCCTTCTATTGTTTCAGTGCCCACAATTTTCTGATCATAGTCATCCACAATGGATGATTGTTTCACCAGGTCGTCATTTGTCATATCCGATCCCATCCACGACTGCATCATCATGGAGGGAGGAATTTTTATCATCCGTTCAATGGAGGGAACCCAGTTCCACATTTCCTTATCCCTTTTCAGAAACACCTGTCCTTTTTCTTTGGCAGGAGCCGTTACATAGATCAGGGAGTATTTCGTGCCTTTTGACCAGGTTTTAAATGACAGGGCACGTTTCCATTTTGGCCGGTAAATGGTCATGGTCATTTCACCCCTGCTGGAATTCCCCTGCATCAGGTCGTAAGCTTTTTGAATAACCGCTTTTGCATCCGGTTCCTGTGAAAAGGATGGTTTTGACAGAAATAGTAGCAGCATACTTAATCCGGATATTAATAAATGATTTTTCATGTTTTCTTTTATGATTTAATTTGGTATATGGAAAATATTTTTGTTTTCAGTTTTTCGAGATCAAAATACTCAGGAGCATTCAGGTATTTAATGGCAAGTCCTGAAAGAAGGGCACTGAAAAATGCCAGTTCGGTTGGAGGGTCCTCATACCCGTTATCCTTAAAAAAATTAGACATAGTTTGTATCATTGGAGCTCCGAATTTTCTCAGTTCTTCATCCAGTAATTCCAATACAGGAGGCTGGATAACAATTGCGAAGTACAATTTCCAGAATTTAGTATTTTCCTGTAAGAGAGAGAAGTACCGGCTTATGTAAAACTCAAATTCTTCCCGGGTGAGGATGCCATCCTTATTTTGATCAAAGTTTTCATGAAATGTTTCCAGCCCCTCCAGTACCAGGGCCTTCAGCAGTTGTTCCTTGCTATCAAAATAATTATAGATCAGCCCTTTTGAAATACCGGCTTTTTTGGCGATCATGCTAATGGAAGTATCAAAGAAACCATGGTTTGCAAATAAGTCGCAGGCAGAGTCCATGATCAATTTTCGTTTGAACTCCCGGATCTCAAGGTTTTGTTCACTTGTTTTTGGTGCCATGATACATAATTTTGACTGACTGCCCAGTCAATAACCTTACCTTAAAAAACGCATCGCTGCGAAATAAAAATGACTGAACGGTCAGTCAAAGATATGGCATAAAAAAATAACTACCAAATTTTTTTACATATTTTTTTATTAAGGCTATAATTTAAGAAATCCTATACATATTGTAACTGGGAAAAATAAAAGCCCCTCAACTTATGTCAGTTAAGAGGCTTTCTTAGTAGCGGGGACAGGACTCGAACCTGCGACCTTTGGGTTATGAGCCCAACGAGCTGCCACTGCTCCACCCCGCAATATATCTTTAATGTTTAAACTCTTTCTATCTTTTTATCTGTCTGCCACTGTCCCGAATTTCTTCCCATTTCGGGTTAGAAATTCGAGGATCCTCGTAAAATACTACAAATCTTAAATTTGTGTTTTTACGGGACTCCACTCCGCAAAATATCTTTAAAAGAACGTTATTCCTTAATAACGCCTGCAAATGTACATCATGAATTCGTTTTCTCAAAATAAATATTGTAATTTTGTGTGCTTTTTTGCATAAATGGAAGTAACTGGTATAATAAGAACCAGCCTTTTCAGTTTATTTATTGAGCTAAACATCAGTTGTATTTCATATTCCTGATGATTTAATATGGTGAAATAGTTTTAAGTGTTTTAAACATAATTTATTTTTTCATGCCCAGAGTTTTTAAATCAGTAGATATTTCCAAAGAAGAGAAAGAGATTAGGAAAGATTACTTCGACCGTCATACGCCATGGGTAATATGTGAAGATACTGCCAAAAGAGGGGAGAAGTTTAAAGTAAAAGTAAAACTTGGCAGGGATTATGTTCATCCGGCAGACCCGGACCATTACATAGACTATATTCAATTGTGGAACAGAGAAACATTATTGGCAGATTTAAGGATTACACCCATGGTACTGGGCAATAATTCCGGGCAGGTAGAAGTTGATTTCTACATTGTACCCCAAAATAGCATGAATCTGAGTGCCATGGCCCTGTGTACAAAACATGGTTTGTGGCAAAGTGATAGTAAAGAAGTTTTAATAAGGGATTAAATGGCAAAAAAAAGCAAGCATAAGCTATTCAGCAACTGGAAACATATTTACAGGATAACCATATTTAATGATTATACCTTTAAAGAAGTCTGGAAAATAAGAGCTACAAAAAGGGATATTTTCACCATTGTTGCTGCTTTCAACCTGATAATGTTTATCGTTATGCTTGTGATCATTGCTTTTACTCCCATCCGCGAACTAATCCCCGGTTACCCTGATGGAAAAGAAAGAAGGCAAATTGTAATGAATGCCATACTGGTAGATTCTATTAGTAAAGAACTTGAGGTAAGGGACAGGTATTTTGAAAACCTGAAACGAATTATTTATGGAGAACCACCTGTTGAAGATATTAATGAGCAAGATACACTGAGCAGTACCGGTCTTAAGAAAATTACTTTTACCAAATCTCAGGAAGATTCCCTCCTGCGTAAAGAGATTGAAAAAGATGAGCAATTTGACCTTTCGTTAACGGACCGGACAATAAGAGAAGATGATATCTCCAATTTATTTTTCTTTCCTCCTGTAAAAGGGGTAATTTCAAGCTCTTATGATCCGGCCAAAAATCATTATGCAACCGATATTGCTACAAATGAGGGTTCAGTGGTTCATGCCACAATGGAGGGTACTGTTCTCATGGCTTCCTGGACGATCGAAACAGGATATGTGATAGAAATTCAACATGACAATAATCTTGTTTCCGTTTACAAACACAACAGAAAACTTCTGAAAGATGTCGGGGACCATGTACGTACTGGAGAAAATATTGCTATAGTCGGAAATTCAGGGGAATTATACACTTCAGGACCGCATTTGCATTTTGAGCTTTGGTTTAAAGGGAAACCCCTTAATTCTGAAAAATTTATTATTTACTAATCATTTACATTCCGATAAAGCTATAAATGAAGAAAGGAATTGCCATACTGGGTTCTACCGGATCCATTGGTACACAGGCCTTACAGGTAATTGCCGATTACCCTGGTAAGTTCAGCGTAGAGGTCCTTACTGCAAATAATAATGTAGAATTACTGGAACAACAAGCCCGTAAATATTTACCAAATGTTGTGGTTATTGGCAATGAAAATCATTACAAGCGGCTCAGTGAAAGACTTGCAGACCTGCCGGTAAAGGTCTATACAGGAAAAGATACTTATTCACAGGTTGTACAAATGGAAAGTATCGACCTGGTACTTACGGCGATGGTTGGATATGCAGGACTGAGGCCCACCATCTCTGCTATTGAATCAGGAAAGGAAATTGCACTTGCCAACAAAGAAACACTGGTCGTGGCAGGTAAACTGATCATTGAATCAGCACAAAGAAACCGGGTTAATATCCTTCCGGTGGATTCAGAGCATTCAGCTATTTTTCAATGCCTTGTGGGTGAGGGAATTAATAAAATCGAAAAAATAATCTTAACTGCTTCTGGTGGGCCATTCAGAAGTTTAAGCAAGGAAGCTCTGCGCAGAGTAACACCCGAACAAGCCCTTAAGCACCCAAACTGGGATATGGGTGCAAAAATAACCATTGATTCGGCATCCCTTATGAATAAAGGATTTGAGGCAATTGAAGCAAAATGGTTGTTTAATCTGGAACCGGAGCAGGTAGAGGTGGTTGTTCATCCACAGTCCATCATTCATTCCATGGTACAGTTTGAAGACGGATCGGTAAAAGCTCAGATGGGTTTACCCGATATGAAGCTTCCCATATTATATGCTCTTGGTTTTCCTGAAAGGATTAAGTCAGATTTTCCAAGATTAAATTTCAAGGATTATCCGAATCTGACTTTTGAAAAGGCCGATGAAGAGAAATTCCCTAATTTACTGCTGGCATGGCAGGCAATGAGCAGAGGCGGAAATGTTTCATGTATTCTGAATGCAGCAAATGAGGTGGTGGTAAAGGCTTTTCTTGAAGAAAAACTCCCATTCATAAAAATGGCAGACATCATTCAGCAGACTATGGACAGAATTCCGTTCATTAAAGACCCCGGTCTTGAAGATTTTGAAAAAACGGATGAAGAATCACGACGTATGGCATTGTCGTTTCTGTAAGTTGATTATTTTTGTGCCTTTAATTATTGAAAATAAATTATTTAAATGGAAGTATTTATAAAAATATCCCAATTTTTGCTTAGTTTATCAATACTGGTTATCCTGCATGAGTTGGGGCATTTTACCTTCGCAAAAATTTTTCATACGAGGGTAGAAAAATTCTATCTTTTTTTTAACCCCTGGTTTTCTCTGTTTAAATTTCAAAAAGGTGAAACTGAATATGGCATTGGCTGGCTACCTTTGGGCGGCTATGTAAAGATATCGGGGATGATAGACGAATCCATGGACAAAGAGCAAATGAAGCTCCCTCCCAAACCTTATGAATTCAGGGCAAAGCCTGCATGGCAGCGGCTTTTGATCATGCTTGGTGGTGTAATGGTAAATTTTTTACTCGCAATTGTGATCTATGTGGCAGTACTTTTTGTCTGGGGCGAAGAGTACCTTCCTGCTGAAAATGTAAAATATGGTGTTGTTGTTGATTCCCTGGGGATGGATATGGGATTGCAAAATGGCGACCATATAATCTCATTGGATAATCAATCCGTAGATAATTTTTATCAGATCATTCCTGATATTGTATTAAACGGGGTAAAAACAATTCAGGTTAAAAGAGACGGAAAACTTGTAAATCTAACAATCCCTGAAAATGTGATTCCTGCACTCATCAAGGGAAAAGGCCGGCTGGATCCCAGAATCCCTTTTTCACCATTTATTATTAACGGGTTTAGCAAAAACTCACCTGCAAAAAAAGCAGGAGTGAAGGCAAAAGATGAACTGGTTGAGGTAAATGGCCATTCATTTGAGTACTATGATGAATATCAGAATTACTTAAGGGATGAGGTTATGCCGGGTTCGGAAATTACACTTAAATTTAAAAGGGGAGATGAATTCCTGGAAATTCCGGTTAAGCTTACTGAAAATAAAATGATTGGCATAAGCAGGGATGTCAGTGGATTTTTTGAGTTTAAGCAAATAAAATATGGGTTTTTTGAATCTGTTCCTGCCGGTATTCACAAAGGAGTTGAAACCCTGAGTAAATATATTAAGCAGTTTAAACTAATCTTTTCTCCGGGAACAAAAGCATATGAATCACTTGGTGGTTTTATTACTATTGGAAATATCTTCCCCGGCGTTTGGGACTGGAATGCTTTCTGGAACCTTACAGCTTTTCTCTCAATTATTCTGGCTTTTATGAATATCCTTCCCATTCCTGCACTGGACGGAGGACACGTAATGTTTTTATTGTATGAGGTAATTACCGGAAGAAAACCGGGGGATAAATTTATGGAATATGCCCAACTGGCGGGTATGGCTATCTTAATTGCCCTGTTGCTGTTTGCAAATGGCAATGATGTAATACGGTTATTCAGAAAATAATGATTAGTTTTAACGTATCATAAGTTTGTCTTAATATTATTACTATTTTTGTATTTGATATTAATCTTTAAAATTTAAGAAAATGAATCTGTTTATTCCCCTTGTATTTTCACCTGGTTTACCCGAAATTCTTTTATTGGGTCTGGTAGTAGTCCTTTTGTTTGGCGGTAGAAAAATACCTGAACTGATGAAAGGTCTGGGACAGGGCATGAAAGAATTTAAAAAGGCAACAAAAGAAGAAGGGAAAAAGGATGAAAAAGAGCAGGATAAAGAAAAAATAGACACTTGATTTAAGATGATACTCTGATTTTTAATGACCTGTCGAAGAAAATATATATATTTCCGGCAGGTTTTTTTTATTCTAATCAGGATTGGCGGAAATAGGATGTAAAGCATTTAGATGGTTGATTTTGTATTTTGGGCCAACCCTGATTATTTTGACCGGGCAAATGGCTATCAATGGTATAATTTTTGAAGTATCACAGACGAATTTTAAATTTAAATCTTTTAATCATGAGAAGGATTTTACTCTTTTCCGGCCTTTTATCGTTGCTATTGCTGAACTATTCATGCAAGTATGACTCAGAGACGTTAAAACCAAAAGTCTCCGGACTATCAGGTGAAATTCTTCTGGTAATGACTCAAGCCCAGTGGGAATCACCTCTCGGAGATACCATTCGCAGGATATTCTCTCATGATCAGGCCGGGTTACCTCAACCGGAACCTGTTTTTAATATCATCCATGTTACTCCCAACCAGTTTACTAAGATTTTTATGACCCACCGGAATATTGTAAACATAAAAATCGGATCAAAGTATTCTGAAGCCGGAATGGCGATGGCAAATGACAGGTGGTCAGTTCCTCAGCTTATTATTGATATTACCGCACCAAACGATACTTCCTGCATCAATTTACTTACAAAAAACGGAGATTTGCTGACGAATAAAATCAATGAGGCCGAAAGACAACGGGTTCTGATAAACTATAAAAGATATCAGGAAGCAAATGTTACCAGAAAGTTAAAAAAGAAATACGGATTGAGTCTTATTATACCAAAAGGCTATAGCCTGGATGTTGATTCTACTGATTTCGCCTGGATAGCCAACGAAACCCCCTTAACCAGCCAGGGGATATTTATTTATTCTTACCCATACAAAAGCCAGGATGACTTCATGCCCCGTCATCTGATTAGAAAACGAAATGAATTCTTAAAAAAGTACGTAGCAGGCCCGGTGGCTAACACATGGATGACCACAGAAGACCTGATCCCTCCGGTTTATACGGAATTTGAAAAAGACGGCAGGTATTATGCTAAATTAAGAGGCCTTTGGAAACTTCAAAACGGTTTTATGGGAGGACCTTTTGTAAGTATTTCCACAGTGGATAAGAAAAATAACAAAGTTGTTACCCTGGAAGGTTATGTTTATGCTCCTCACGACAAAAAACGAGAGCTTCTGAGGCAGGTTGAAAGCATTATTTATTCGGTAAAAATATCGGATTAAAAATTCCTTTTTTAAAAATATTATGAAAGGCAGTAAGAATCAATTTTGCTGCCTCTTTTTTTAGCTCAATTGAGCCTAAAATCCTATTATGTTATGTGCATTTTATTTTAGTCTTTATTTTATTTCCCAACCATAAGCAAAAGCAATTAATTCAAATACATGCCAGATAAGTTTTTCTCCAGAATCTCCATTGGTCATGATAACAACACCATCGGGAACATCAACTGAAAGCACCATAAAACAACGGTATCCTGCATTACCTCCTCCATGACTAAATCTAAAAACTCCGTATTTTGGTAATAATATTCCAAGTCCCATATCATCAATCTGCCTAGTGAGCATTTCCCGGGCGAGATATTGTGGCAAGAGTATGCCAGAAGTACCCTGGTACGACTTCCAAAGTTCAATCATGAAATTTGCTAGGTCCTTGGGAGTTGTCCATAATCCACCTGCTGCTTGCTCTGGTAAAGTGTGCCACAATCCATTAATTGGAGTTTTGTCATAAAGATGACCAACAGCAGCATTATCCCACTTGTCTGTTTGTAACGGTTGTTCAAAGGTACTTGAAGACATTTTAGCAGGATCTAATACAAATTCTTGTGCCAGATCTTCAAATGATCGATTTGATATATCAGTTAAAAGTAGTTGCAAAATAATATATCCTCCCCCAGAATATCTGTATTCCTCACCAGGCTCATTAATTAAGTTGAGTGACTCTCTAGCTCCATACCAATTACCATCTAATATTTCTATTAATGTAGGAATATCAGTATTAGCTTCAAACTCTGGAACTCCATGCATTGATAACCCTGCAGAATGACATAATAAATGACGAAGTGTGACATGTTTATTTTTTGTAAACTCAGTTTCTGGTACTTTCCATGATTTCAACTTGTTATTTACATTTTCATCCAATGTAAGTTTACCATCATCAACCATATTTAGAGCAATAACAGCAGAAACAGGTTTTGAAATTGAAGCGGCCTGAAAAAGTGTCAAACTATCAACTTTTCCAGTTTCTCCAAATTTGCGAATACCATAAGCTCTTGTCCAATCAACTTTACCTTCATGAATGGTAGCAATGCTAATCGCTGGAACATTATAATTTTCAAGTAATGTATCTATAATTCCTTCAGGGATTGGTATACCTGCTTTTATTCTTGATTGATATTCTTTCTCATTTATTTTGGACGTATTGTTACATCCATTGAAAAAAAGAATAATTAATAAATAGAATAATATTTTAAGTAATCTTACAAACATATTTTATATTAATTAATAATTGCACAAAACGATTTGAATATGCGTAGTGCAGGTTTTCGAAGCGATTAACTTTCAGGCTTGCACTAAATTTTGTTAAATGTACATCCTATCAATTTAGCACACACCCTGCATTACGTATATTTGTGTGTGCCCACCATGAGCTAATGCACCCACTCGGAAGTTCAGAATAAATTATAAAAATACAAATTCATTCACAAGAAGTTGCCGATTTGGGTGCATTATTTGTTCCAAAGGCATCGCTGTCATCAAGCCTCTGGCATCCGAGGGGTGAAAGACCCTTGTTGGCAAGTTGGTGAAGCCAATTAGCAAGCTGCATGGCTTCGGCGTGAGCTCAACAGAACGCTGGTTTACCGCGAGGTATGCACTGAAGGAAGCCAACCGGCAAACTCCGGTACTGACGAACAGAACTTAGCGAAGCGATCTCACGACCAGAGGGAGTAAACTACATATGAGATTAATTACGATTGATTAAGGAGTAAATACCGAGGTACTTCGGGATACAGTGGTGGCGCCTATGCTGAAGCTTCAGCGCAAGCATGTGAGAGGTTCTCCCTGCCAGTGCTTACTGGCGAGGCAGCCTACTCAATTATAGCCAGTGCATTCATTTAGTTTTCAATCAATTCGTAATTTGTACTTCTGCCTCCTGATTTTTCTTGTTTTAGAATTCCTTTTTCTATCAAATCCTTAATATCTCTTAGAGCAGTATCTGCAGAGCATTTTGCAATTTTCGCCCATTTTGATGTTTTAAGTTTTCCTTCAAATCCATCTAAAAGTTTATTTAACATCAAGCGTTGTCTGCTATTTAAAATTGTCTCTTTGTGCTTATCCCAAAATTCGGCTTTATAAAGAACTCTCTTTAAGGTATCATCAGTAGAAATCAACGTACGGTATAAACAATTTAAAAACCAATCTAACCATTTTGTAATATCACCACTACTATGCTGAACTTTCTGCAGAATTGCATAATAATTCTTTTTTTCTATCAATATCTGATTAGA